>NZ_RZOS01000242.1:0-8592 GCF_004022605.1 Mesorhizobium sp. M4B.F.Ca.ET.089.01.1.1 | reverse complement strand
CTTTTCAGGAAGGTCGTGAGGGCGGCAATCACGCCGCGATTGGCTTCTTCGAGCCCGACGCTCATGCGCAGCGCGTTGGAAAAACCGTAGCCGAAACCCCGCCGCAATATGTAGCCTCGCGCCGTGAGATAGTCGTCCGCCGCCGCCGCCGAATGCTTGCCGTCCTCGGGGAAGTGGATCAGCACGAAATTGCCGACGCTCGGCGTCACGCGCAGCCCGAGCTTGGTCAGCTCCTCGCTCAGCCAGGCGAGCCAGGTTTCGTTATGCGCCACGCTGCGCTCGACATGGGCGCGGTCGCGAATCGCCGCTATGCCGGCCTCGATCGCCGTCGCGTTGACGTTGAAGGGGCCGCGCACGCGGTTGATCGCGTCGACGATGTGCATGGGGCCATACATCCAGCCGATGCGCGCGCCGCCAAGGCCGAGCTTGGAGAAGGTGCGGGTCATCACCACGTTCTCCGCGCTTCCCGCCAGTTCGATGCCGGCCTCGTAGTCGTTGCGGCGCACATATTCGGCGTAGGCCCCATCCAGCACCAAGAGCACGTTCTTCGGCAGGCCGGCATGCAGCCGGCGCACTTCCTGGAACGGCACGTAGGTACCGGTCGGATTGTTGGGATTGGCGAGGAAGACGATGCGGGTCCGCGCCGTCACCGCGGCCAGGATCGCGTCGATGTCGGCCCGCTCGTCGGTTTCCTTGACCGCGACCGGAAGCGCGCCGGCCGCCTGGATGTAGATCTTGTAGACCATGAAGGCGTGTTCGGTGAAAACAGCCTCGTCGCCGGGCGCCAGATAGGTCTGCGCGAGCAGGCCGAGAATTTCGTCGGAGCCGTTGGAGCAGATGATGTTCGCGGGGTTGAGGCCATGCACCTCGGCGATCGCCTCGCGCAGCCGCCTTGCCGTGCCGTCCGGATAGACATCGAGCTTTCCGGCAACCTCGCGCGCAGCCTCGATCGCCTTCGGCGAGGGCCCCAGCGGGTTCTCGTTCGACGACAATTTATGGACCTTGGCGACACCGGCCGGCGCCGTGCTCTTGCCGGGCACATAGGCTTCGATGTCCATGATGCCCGCGCGGGGCGTCGGGCGTGCCTTGTCAGGTGTCTGGTTCATGTCGCAAAAGTCCGTCGAGAGAGCCTCCGTCCGGAGGCCGCAGCGGAAATACTAGTCGTGGCGGTGAATGTCGAGAGGCGGCAAGGGCGCGAAAAGCCTGGCCGTTGACGCCGGGCCGCGCTGGCCCTAGAAGGGCAGCGACAGTTCCGTGGTGATTTGGCCGGTCGGCTTGCAGCCACGTTAAACAATTCGCTAAAGGGCCGTTTGCATCCTGTAACCGGCTTTGCGAATGCATTGCCGGTTTTTTGTTGTCCGCCGCCGGCCGGACATTCGCCTGGTCCGGAAATCGGAATCGGTTTTCGGAAACCACGGTGCGTGATGTAAGAGGATGCAATGGCCGTTCTGCGCGCCGCAAAGACCAATAACGAGGTCGACCAGCCGTCGAGCCCGGTGTTGCGCTTTGGCCCCGACAAGCCGCTCAAGCTCGATGCCGGTGCGCTGCTGTCGCCGTTCCAGATCGCCTACCAGACCTATGGCACCCTCAACGACGCCCGCTCCAACGCCATCCTGGTCTGCCACGCGCTGACCGGCGACCAGCATGTTGCCAGCACCAATCCGGTCACCGGCAAGCCTGGCTGGTGGCAGGTGCTGATCGGGCCGGGCAAGATCATCGACACCAACCGCTTCTTCGTCATCTGCTCCAACGTGCTGGGCGGCTGCCTGGGCTCCACCGGCCCGGCCTCGACAAACCCTGCCACCGGCAAGCCTTACGGCCTCGACCTGCCGGTGATCACCATCCGCGACATGGTGCGGGCGCAGCTGATGCTGGTCGACCACTTCGGCATCGAGAAGCTGTTTTGCGTGCTTGGCGGCTCGATGGGCGGCATGCAGGTGCTGGAATGGGCCGCGAGCTATCCGGAGCGCGTCTTCTCGGCGCTGCCGATCGCCACCGGCGCGCGCCATTCCTCGCAGAACATCGCCTTCCACGAGGTTGGCCGGCAGGCTGTCATGGCCGACCCCGACTGGCATGGCGGCAAATATTTCGAGCACGGCAAGCGTCCGGAAAAGGGGCTGGCGGTGGCGCGCATGGCGGCACACATCACCTACCTGTCGGAAGCGGCGCTGCACCGCAAATTCGGCCGCAACCTGCAGGACCGCGAGGCGCTGACCTTCGGCTTCGACGCCGACTTCCAGATCGAAAGCTACCTGCGCCATCAGGGCATGACCTTCGTCGACCGCTTCGACGCCAACACCTACCTCTATTTGACCCGCGCGATGGACTATTTCGACCTCGTCGCCGATCACGGTGGACGCCTGGCTGATGCCTTCGCCGGCACCAAAACGCGATTCTGCCTGGTCTCCTTCACCTCCGACTGGCTGTTCCCGACCGAGGAAAGCCGCTCGATCGTGCATGCGCTGAACGCCGCCGGCGCCTCCGTCTCCTTCGTCGAGATCGACACCGATCGCGGCCATGACGCCTTCCTGCTCGACGAGCCGGAACTGTTCGCCGCCATCAGCGGCTTCATCGGTTCGGCCGCGCGGGCGAGAGGGCTGAACGCATGACCCCGGAAAGTTGCAGACTTCCCGGATCAGGATCATGCGCCGAACGGGAGACCAGCCGATGAGCGTCAACCGCGCCCAGCGCGTCGACCTTGAAGTCGTCGCCGATCTCATCCCGCCGCAGTCACGGGTGCTCGATGTCGGCTCCGGCGACGGTCTGCTGCTCGAATTGCTGCAGGAAACCAAGCAGGTCGACGGCCGCGGGCTGGAACTGTCGCAGCGCGGCGTCAACGAATGCGTGGCGCGCGGCCTCTCGGTCATCCAGGGCGACGCCGACAAGGATCTCGAATTCTATCCCGACAAGGGCTTCGATTTCGTCGTCCTGTCGCAGACGCTGCAGGCGACCCGCAATCCGAAGCTGGTGCTCGACGAGTTGCTGAGGATAGGCAACCGCGCCATCGTCTCGTTCCCCAATTTCGGCCACTGGCAGGTGCGCCTGTCGCTGTTCGTCAAGGGGCGTATGCCGGTGACCAAGGATCTGCCCTATTCCTGGTACGACACGCCCAACATCCACTTCTGCACCATCCGCGACTTCGTCAATCTGTGCGAGGAGCTTGGCGCGACGGTGGAAAAGGCGACCGCGCTCGACGGCAACGGCCAGAAGATAGGCCTGTCCATGCCGTGGTGGTTCTGGAATTTCTTCGGCCAGCAGGCAGTGTTTCTGCTGCGACGATAGCAACGATCGCGGCGGTTTCCTTCGCCGACACCAGCACTTCCGCAGATCCCGGCGCGACGAAGATTCTCGCAAAAGGAGCTTTCCTGCTTGCTTCTGTTATTTGACAGCGAAAGCCGACCCCTATAGCCACGTCCATTCAAGCAACCTGGTCGAACAATATGAGCGGCGATCGTCCGACTTATTCAATCGTCGTGGAAATGGAGAACGCCAAGTCGATCGACTGGGCGGAGATCGGCGTTGGGTTGAACGCCCTGGCGCGCGAGATCGCCGCGGTTTCCGCGACCGGCTTTGCAAGACCGAAAGTCATCATCTCGCATGGCGGGGAGGAAGAGGACGCGGACACGCTCCGGCGCAACTTCCATACCCAGGCGCCACAGTTGGAAGAGGTGGCGGAGATAAGCTTCGCAGCTTGTCCCGGCGGCCGCTACTACGACCTCAAGAATAACGGGATCAAACAAACCGAGGGCGAACTGGTCGTCTTCCTGGACTCCGATACCGTTCCGGAGCCGGACTGGCTTGCAACCCTGCTCGGCCCGTTTCAGGATCCCGCGATCGTCTGCGTCAACGGCTATACCTATCTCTTGTGCGACGACTTCTTTTCGAGAACCTTTGCCATGATGTGGTTCTTCCCGATGGCCGAGGGTGATAAGCGGTTCGCCTCGAAACGGGCGCTCAACGCCAACAACATCGCCTTCCGGCGCGAGTGGATTTCCAGCCACCCGTTTCCGGAAAACAATGGCTTCAAGGTCTCCTGCACCTTGCTGATGCACGAGCTGCGGCGCCAAGGCCACCAGCCGAGCAACGTCAACGCCCGCGTCTACCACTATCCCCCGCGGGGCTGGCGGTTCTTCTTCTGGCGGGCACTGGTGACCGGCCGGGATGCCGACAGGAAATTCGTCGCGCAGCGCTCGCCCACGCGCGGCGCGCGCATCGTCAAGTCGTTCAGCCGCTGGTTCACCATGTCGTGGCGCACGACGCGGCGCATCGTGAGCCATGCCCGCCAGGCAGGCATGCCGGCCTGGCAGATCCCGTTCTCCCTGATCGTCGGCCAGGCGTTCTATGCCTTGGTGTTCTGGGGCCAGTTCAGCTTTGCCGCGGGGATCGTTGGCGACAGGGTCGAGCTGGTGCCGGACTATGTCGGGCACAGCTGAGGCCGGTGTTGCAATTGAGGCGCGGCGTCTCGAAATCTGCCGATTGCAGGCACGGGCGCGGGCGGTCGAGGTGACACAGAGACTGCTTTTTTGTAGCGTCCCGCTGAACGCAAGCTTGGGCGGGCATGGAAGACGGCAACAAATCCATCCGAATATCCCAGAATCCGGGGCCTGATCGCATGCCGAAAGCGCCCGAGCCGGCCCCGCTCATCACAGTGATCACGCCGACCCACAACCGGCGCAGCCAGGTTGTGCGCGCCGTGGAAAGCGTGCTGGCGCAGACCCTTACCCGCTTCGAGCAAATCGTCGTCGACGATGGCTCCACCGACGCCACGGCGGCGGCGCTTGCCGAAATCCGCGACCCGCGGCTGATCTATGTCGGAGCGAAATGGCGTGGTGCCAACGCCGCCCGCAATGCCGGCATCGAGCGCGCGCGCGCGCCGATCGTCACCTTCCTTGATTCGGATGATGTCTATCTGCCGGACCGGCTGGAGCGGACGCTGGCGCGCTTCGACGAGAACCCGTCGCTCGAGGTGCTCATCAGCTCCTTCGTTTCGGTGAAGGGCAACCGGGCCACCAAATGCGTCAACCGCGAGGCATTCCTGAGCCGCAACATGCTGGAACGGGCGCTGGTCTCCCAGACCATCTTCATCGCCGGTTCGGCGATAACCGCCCGGCATGAATCGCTGCTGGCGATCGGCGGCTACGACAGCGACATCGCGCGCATGCAGGATCGCGAATTGCTGCTGCGCTTCGCCCGCCGCGGCGGCGCGCTGCTCACCGAGGAAATCGACTGGAAGAAATACAATTCGGAGAATTCGATTTCCGGCCGCCGTGACGGCTATGTCGAGGCCTATGCGAACCTCATCGACAAGCACCCTTACATCGCTGACCGCTATCCCGAGATCCCGCCCTATATGATCGCGCGCCAGATCATCGCCGATACGATGAAGGGCAGGGTTTCGCAGGCATTCGCCGGTTATCTGGCCAACCGCTCGTCCAAGTCGCTCGGCTACTCGCTGCCGCAGCTGTTGCGCGGCTATGTCGACGGCCGCCGCCGCCGGCGTGACCTTTATGACGAGTTCCGCGCGAAGTACGGCGCGCGCCCCGCCTGATCTTGCCGGGCCCCGAGCCTGTTGGCTTGGAGCAATTCCAGGAAAAGTGTGTAACGGTTTTCCGTCCGGAATCGCGTAGAACCAAATAGTTAGAGCGGTTCGGCGATTCCTTGAAACGCTGAACCGCTCTAGCGATCGAGCTCCGGGAAATAGGGATCGGAATAGAAACGGCGGTCGCGCTCGCCCTGCAGGCAGTCGATAGGCGGCTCGGCGTCGATCCGGACCGCCACCGTGTCGGCGATGCCGCTCACCTCGAGGATCAGCTTGCGCCGGATGGCGGTCGAGAACTCGGAAGCCGCGTAGATCGGCAACACGAAGGAGCCGGGCCCACCGGTGACGCATTGGGCGTAGTAGCGGTCGAGATGGCTGAAGGTGGGCGACGGGCTGATCAGGATCGGCAGGCCGTTGACGACGATGCCCCTGGCCAGTGCCGCGTCGCGCTCGGAGGTGACGGGCGGACCGGTGTTGTTGGGCCCGTCGCCCGAGATGTCGATGACGCGCCGCTCCGCCACGAAGGCGGTTTGCTCGAAAAGCCCGGCGCCAAAGGCGAGCGCGCCGGAGATCGAGGTGCCGCGGAAGCTGCGGAACGGCCGCGCTGCGATCCTGTCGGCGAACACATTGGCGCTGTCGCTGCCGTCGATGATCTGCCAGGCAAGCACCGCGTCGTCGCGGATGGTGCCCGCCCACTCGAAATAGGCGATCGCGATGCGGCCGTTGGTTCCCGCGCGCACCGCCCTGATGAAGTCCGGATGCCTGAGCGCCTCGACGTAGCCGGCGCGCTGCAACGCGAATTCGCGCTCGTCCATCGACGTCGAGATGTCGACCGCCAGCACCAGCTCGACGTCCACGGCGGCAGGTGCGGCGGGCACCGGCACAGGCGCGGCCTGGGCGCAGCCGAGACAGGCAAGCAGGCTGAGCATGTCGAGCATGGCCGCGTGCGTCCGGTTTGACGGGCCTGATCTTCTGCGGTGATCGCGGCGAAATAAAGCTTGGCTTTTACTTGTTCCTGCGCGGCGCCGGCGGCGGCGGCTCGATCGCGCCGGCCCTGACCCGCGCCGGCTTGAGCGCCGATCGGCCAGCATCCTTCACGATCGTCAGCGAGCGCGGGAAGAACTGGTTGTTGTGCTGGCCACGGCCGATGTTGAGGATGGCGGCGTCCGGCAGCCGCTTCTCCAGCATCGCCAGCACGCGCCGCAGCGTCGCGCCGTCGAACGTGTCCATCGCCTCGTCGATGATCACCCATTTTGGCCGCCTGAGTGCCAGCCTGGCGACGGCAAGCAGGCGCTGCTCGTCGTCGGCGAGTTCGTGCTCCCAGCGCGCCGAACGGTCGAGCGAGGAGGCAAGCCGTTCGAGGCCGACCTCCGTCAGCACCGCCGCGATCTCGGCATCCTCGACCGTGATGCCGTCGGCATGGTTAAGCACCTCGCGCAGCGTGCCGAGCGGGAAATAGGGCATGCGCGGAACGAAGACCGGCGCCGCCCCGGCCGGCATGCCGATGCTGCCGCTGCCCCATGGCCACAGCCCGGCGATGGCGCGGAAGAACAGCGTCTTGCCGGCGCGCGGGTCGCCGGTGATCATGACGCGCTCGCCGGGGCGTATCTCCACCTCCGGCTCGGCTAGCCTTGTGCAGCCGTCCGGCGAAGCGACCTCCAGCCTCTCGAAGGTCAGCGTGCCGCCGGCGTTCTCGGTAAAGGTGATGCGCTTTTCGGTGTCGTGGAAAACGTCGGTCTCGGCAAGCGCGATGCGGAAATCGGCGACGCGCATCAGCGTCGCCCGCCAGTCGGCGATGCCGCCTATGTTGTTGATGAACCAGCGCAGCGAGGAATGGACCTGGTTGAAGGCCCCAACCGCCATCATCAGCCCGCCGAAGCTGATGTCGCCGGCGAAATAGACCGGCGCCGCCACCAGGATCGGCGCCACCACGGTTATCCAGCCATAGGTGTCGGTAACCCAGGAGAGATTGATCTGGGCGCCGTAGATGCGCCGCATGGCGCCGAGCACCATGCCGAGGTCGAGCTCGAGCTGCCGCCTGGCGTCGGCCTCGCCATGCGCGAGCGCGATGGCGTCGACATTCTCGTTGACGCGGACCATCGACGACCGGAGCTCGGCCTCGCGCGTGTAGCGGTCGCTGTTGAAGCGGATCAGCGGCCGCCCGACCAGCCAGCTCAGCCACGAGGCGATGCCGGCATAGAGGATCGCCGCCCACACCATGTAGCCGGGGATCTCCAGCGCATGGCCGCCGATATGGAAAACGAAGCCGGAGGAGAGCTGCCAAAGCACGCCGATGAACGACACCAGCAGGATGAAGGACTGCAGCAGCCCGACGCCGAGATCGGTCGACAGGTCGGAGAGATGCCCGGCATCCTGCTGCATGCGCTGGTCCGGATTGACGCCGATTGCCCCGGCATGCGCCAGGCGGAAGGCGCGCGCCGGCCGCATCCACTCCTCGATCAGGTCGAGCGTCAGCGCCTGGCGCAGCTTCAGCCGGATCATCTGGTTGAGCCAGGTCTGGCCGACATTGAGCACCAGTAGCCCACCGGCGATGGCCGCGAAGACCATAAGCTGGTGCAGGAAACCCGGCAGGTCGCGCCGCGCCAGCGCATCGTAGAAGGGCTGGTTCCAGCGGTTGAGCAGCACCTGGCCGATCGCGGTCGCGATGATGACGGCGACGATACCGAGGCAGGCCCAGACGAACTGCCTGCGCACCGGCGAGGATTTCAGCGCTTGCTTGATCGTCCTCACCTGGTCGCCGAGGCTGCTGACTTCGACAGACACGGCGGCAGGCGCCGGGCCGGCCTTGTCATCCGCTTGATCAGCCATTTCAGATATCCCTGCTTTCGGAAAAAGGTGCTGAAACCGGCGCGAGCGCGACCGGCATGTCCCTCAGGCCGCGAACCCGCCCCCGACAGATAGGATGAGGCAAGGCGCCGCCGCGATCACGAACGCGTCACTTGGGCTTGCGCCTGGTTCGCCGCCAGCCGCCCGAGCCTGGTGGCGCCTTGCGGCGTCAGCACCGGCACGAAAACGCGGCGCGAGGCGCGCTG
>NZ_RZOS01000241.1:0-8658 GCF_004022605.1 Mesorhizobium sp. M4B.F.Ca.ET.089.01.1.1 | reverse complement strand
GCCCGGGCGGCGCGCTGGCGGTGGCCGGCGGCGACGAGATCGTGCCGCTGGTCAACGACCTGATCCGGCGAACCGACCACGTCGTGCTGACGCAGGACTGGCACCCCGCCGGCCATTCGAGCTTCGCCTCCAGCCATCCCGGCAAGCAGCCCTTCGAGACCATCGAGATGTCCTACGGGCCGCAGACGCTGTGGCCCGACCATTGCATCCAGGGCAGCCTCGGCTCGGACTTTCATTCCGGGCTTGCCTGGACCAAGGCGGAGTTGGTGATCCGCAAGGGGTTCCGCCCGGCGATCGACAGCTACTCGGCCTTCTTCGAGAACGATCACACGACCCAGACCGGCCTGGCCGGCTATCTGCGCGAACGCGGCGTCGACACGGTGACGCTGGTCGGGCTGGCGACCGACTTCTGCGTCGCCTTTTCGGCGCTGGACGCCGTCAAGCAGGGCTTCAAGACAACGGTGCGGCTAGACGCCTGCCGCGGCATCGACCTCAACGGCTCGGTCAATGCGATGCTTACGCGAATGCGCGAGGCCGGCGTGGTGCTCGAAGACCACTTGTCGGACTGACCGGACTGTGGGGCGTCGAGGGGGCTTCATACAACTGGCGAGGACACTGGCGGCAGGCCTACCCGCCCTGGCTGTCCTTCTGTTTCCGCAATTCGCCTTCGCAGCGGCGGACCACGAACTGCCCGGCGCGGCGATGTCGCTCTGGTGGGTGCTGCCATTTGCCGGCCTGCTGTTGTCGATCGCCACCGGCCCCCTGCTCTTCCACCATGTCTGGGAGCATCACTACGGCAAGATCGCGGCCGGCTGGGCGGCACTGGCGGTGGTGCCGCTGGCGATCGCCTTCGGCATCCCTTCGGCCATGGAAGCGGTGCTGCACACGCTGCTCACCGAATACATGTCGTTCATCATCCTGTTGTTCGCGCTCTACACGATTTCGGGCGGCATCCTGCTTGCCGGCAACATCCACGGCACGCCCCTGGTCAACGCCGGGCTTCTGCTCGCCGGCGCGCTGCTTGCCTCGGTGATCGGCACGACCGGCGCCTCAATGATCCTGATCCGGCCGATCCTGCGCGCCAATGACAACCGGCCGTTCAACGCGCATGTCGTGATCTTCTTCATCTTCCTGGTTTCCAACATCGGCGGCTCGCTGACGCCGCTCGGCGACCCGCCGCTGTTCGTCGGCTTCCTGCGCGGCGTCGACTTCTTCTGGACGACCGCCAATCTCTGGCGCGAGACGCTGTTCACCGGCAGCCTGGTGCTCCTCGTCTTCCTGGCGATCGACACGATGCTGCACCGACGCGAGGGCGGTATGCCGAAGATCAAGGATCCGACGCCGGACAAGACCGTGCGCCTGCGCGGCGTCGCCAACCTGCCGCTGCTGGCCGGCGTCATCGGCGCGATCCTGCTCTCCGCAACCTGGAAGCCGGGCGTCAGCTTTTCCATCTTCGGCGTCGGGCTCGAGCTGCAGAACCTGGCGCGCGACGCCGTCATCCTGGCGCTTGCGTTCGCCTCGCTCGCCGTCTCGCGCAAGAGCCATCGCGAGGCGAACGGCTTCACCTGGGGGCCGATCGCCGAGGTGGCGAAACTGTTTGCCGGCATTTTCATCGCAATCGTGCCGGTGATCGCCATCCTGAGAGCCGGCCATGATGGCGCGCTGGCGCCGCTGGTCGCGCTTGTCACCTCCGATTCCGGCCAGCCCAACGACCTCGCCTATTTCTGGCTGACCGGAGCGTTGTCGTCCTTTCTCGACAATGCGCCGACCTACCTGGTGTTCTTCGAGCTTGCCGGCGGCGATCCGCAGCGCCTGATGGGCGAATTCGCAACCACGCTTGCGGCGATCTCGGCAGGCGCGGTGTTCATGGGCGCCAACACCTATATCGGCAATGCGCCGAACTTCATGGTCTATGCGATTGCCAGGCATCGCGGCGTGAAGATGCCGGGCTTCTTCGGCTATATGGCGTGGTCTGGAACGGTGCTGATCCCGACGTTTCTGATCGCGGGATTTCTGTTCTTCGGTTGAGTTCGGCGGCCACCGGCATGGGGGTCGCTGGCGGCGCTTGCGTATGCGCGGTCAGCAATTTCTGCTATTGGCGAAGCGAGGTGCGGGATAGGTTCGATTGAACCTGAGGAATGCTTATCGAACGCAAGCCATTCGTGGGACGACGATGACCATCAAAGCCGAGAGCCTGCCCTATCTGTCAGCCGAATTCCTGGACAGCTTGGCGATTTCCACGTCCGACGTGGTCGACGAAATCGAGCGGCAGATCATCGGTCAGAGGCGGGGCGAAGTATGGTGTGCGCCGAAGGCGGTGGTACTGCCGGGCGACGACCGCTACATCATGGCTACTCTCGCCGTCGCGACCGAACCCCGAGTGCTGGCCACCAAGTCGCTGGTGGTCAATCCCCGCAACTCCGGGCGGGGACTCGCAACGCTGAACTCGCTGGTCACCCTTCTCGACGCTGAGACAGGACTGCCGCTTGCCTTGGTCGACGGCAATTGGGTGACTTCGAAGCGTACGGCTGGGCTGAGCGCGGTAGCGGCCAGGCGTCTGGCCCGCGCCGACTCGGCGTGCGTCGCGTTCATCGGATGCGGCGTGCAGGCGCGTGCTCATCTCGAAGTTCTGGCCGATCTTTTTCCGCTGCAGGAGATCCGGGCTTTTGCTCGGAGCAAAGCCAGTGGTGAAGCACTGTGTCGGATGGCTGAGACGCGTGGTCTGACCGCGGTAGCGAGCGATACTGCCAAGGCGGCGGTCGAATCCGCCGACATCGTGGTGACGACAGTCACATTGATACCCGAGCCCGCTCCGTTTCTGGATGCGCGATGGCTGCAGACCGGAGCCTTCGCCACCATGACCGATCTGGCCCTGCCCTGGGTGCCTGAAAGCATGGCCGTCTTCGATCGCATCGTCATAGACGATCTGGCGCAAGAGGCGCAGATGAGCAAGCCGATGGTGAGGCCCGAACTCGTGGCCGGCGACTTGACGGGTTTGGTCGGTGGCGACGTGCCGGGTCGCCAAGGCGCGCGTGAGCGAACAGCATTCGTTTTTCGTGGCATGGCGGTCGGCGATCTCGCAATTGCCGGCCTGGCATTTGCACGCGCGAAAGCAATCGGCGCGCTGGACGCTTAGGGGTTGAAGCGCCGCCCGCCTCAACCCACCCCCACATAGCGCCGCACCGCCGACGGATCGGCGCGCAATTGCTCGACATCGACCGTCTCGCGGTTGCGGCCGTTCTCGATGAAGCAGACGCGGTCGGCGACCGAAAGAACCGCATCGACGCGCTGCTCGACCAGAATGGTGGAGACGCCGCGTTCGCGCAGCTTGGCCACCGTCTCGCGGATCTTGGCGATCATCGACGGCATCAGCCCTTCGGTCGGCTCGTCGAGCAGCAGCACCTGCGGTTCGAGGCAGAGGGCGCGGGCCATGGCCAGCATCTGCTGCTCGCCGCCGGACAGCGTGCCGGAGCGCTGCCTGAGGCGCTGGCGCAGCAATGGAAAAAGGTCGAGGACATTTTCCCGCACGGCCTTGCCCTTGCCGCGCGCCATCAGGCCGATCTCGATGTTTTCCGCCACCGTCATCTCGGCGAACAACCGCCTGCCCTGCGGCACATAGGCGACGCCGGCTTTCGGCACGTCGTGCGCCGCCAAGCTGGTCAGCTCCGTGCCGTCCAGCCTGATCGAACCGGCGGCCGCCGGAACCAGGCCCATGACCGCCTTCAGCGTCGTCGTCTTGCCGGCGCCGTTGCGGCCGAACAGGCAGAGCACCTCGCCCTTCTCGAGCACGAGGTCGAGCCCATAGAGGACCTGGACCTCGCCGTAGAAGCAGTCGAGCCCGGCAATGGCCAGCGCCTTGGACCCCGCCTCAGTCATGGCCGGCCCCGAGATAGGCGTCCTGCACCTGGCGGTTCTCGCGCACCTGCTCCGGCGTGCCTTCGGCGAGGATGCGGCCGGCATTGAAGACTGTGATGCGGTCGGCGAGTTGCATGACGACCGGCATATTGTGCTCGATCAGGAGCACGGTGGCGCTTTTGGCGATCTCGCGCACCAGCTCGATGAAATTGTCGATCTCGCTGTCAGCCAGGCCTTGCGTCGGCTCGTCGAGGATCAGGAGGCGCGGCTTGAGCGCCAGGCCCATCGCCACTTCGAGCAGCCGCTGGTGGCCATAGGAGAGCTGGCCCGCCGGCATATGGGCGCGATCGGCAAGGCCGGTGCGCTCGAGCGCGGCCATGACGCCGGCCTTGACCGCGCCCTTGGAGCGGCCGTCGGTCAGCGTGCGCTGCACCGGCAGCGCGACATTGTCGTAGGCGGAAAGATTGGCGAAGACGCTGGTGATCTGGAAGGTGTAGGCGACGCCAAGGCGAACCCGTCTGTAGGCCGGCAGGCCGGTGATGTCGGCGCCGTCGAAGACGATCATCCCGGACGAAGGAGGGATACGTCCGCTGACCAGGCTGACGAAGGTGGTCTTGCCGGCGCCGTTGGGGCCGATGACGGCGCGGATTTCGCCCGGCATCAGGGCGAAGTCGACATTGTCGACGGCGCGCAGGCCGCCGAAATTGCGGGACAGGCCCCTGGTGGTCAAAAGCGGCATCATGGCAGCCACCCGAGCCAGCGCTGGCGGATGCTGCCCATGATCCCCTTGGGGAAGAACAGCACCAGAAGGATGAGCGCGACGCCGACGATCAGCAGATAGGCGGAGGTGAAGCCGCTGGTGATGTCGGTGACATAGTACATGAACAGCGTGCCGATGAGGGGGCCGAGCGCAGTGGCGGCGCCGCCGAGCAGCACCCAGAGCAGCGGCAGGATCGAATATTGCACCGAGGCGAAGCTGGAGCCGACATAGCCGAACAAAAGCGCGTAGGCCGCGCCGGAGGCCGCGCAGATGGTGCCGGAGACGACGACGGCGGCGAGCTTGTTGGAGAAGGTGTCGTAGCCGAGCATCTTCGTCCGCTCCTCGTTCTCGCGGACGGCGACCAGCACGCGGCCATAGCGGGAGCGGACGACGGCAAGCGTCGCCAGCAGGACGATGGAGAACAGGGCCAGCGCGCTCATGTAGCGCACGGTCGGGTTGGTGAGGTCGAGCGTCGTGCCGCCCAGGGTCAGCACCCGCGCCGCTTGCTGAACGACCAGGCCCTGGTCGCCGCCGGTCCAGACGGCGAAATAGAGCATGAGCAGCGAAAACACCTGCGCGAACATCATGGTGACGATCATGAACGCCACACCGGAAGTGCGCAGCGCCAGCAAACCGATGACCAGGGCCAGCAGCGCGCCGCAGGCGATGCCGGCGAGGAAGGCGGCCGGCACGCTCCAGCCGAGATGATAGACGCTTAAGCCCGCACCATAGAGGCCGGCGGCGAAGAACATGGCATGGCCGAGGCTGAGCAGGCCGACATAGCCGAACAGCAGATTGTAGCCCATGGCGAACACCGCCAGCACCATGATGCGGGCGATGAGGCCGTGATGATAATCCGGCAGCACGAAGCTCAGCGCGAAGAGCAGGGCGATGACGCCGAGATGCAGCGAATAGGCCTTTGCCGGCGAAGCTTCCGTCATCGCGAGGCCGTCCCGAACAGGCCTTGCGGCCGGAACACCAGCACCATGGCAACGACAAGTGTGGCGATGATCTTGGCCAGCGTCGGCGAGAAGAACATCGAGATGATGCCGTCCGACAGGCCGATCAGCACTGCGGCGACGAGGGTGCCGCGCAATGAGCCGAGGCCGCCGATGATGACGACGATGAAGGACAAAAGCAGCGGATCCTGACCCATCAGATAATGCGCCTGGCTGATCGGCACGATCAGCACCGCGGCTATTGCCGCCAGCATGGCGCCGAGGGCGAAGACGCCGCCATAGACGCGGTCGACCGGAATGCCGAAGGCTTGCGCGGTCTCGCTGTCATACCGGGTGGCGCGCATCAGCAGCCCAACCTTGGTCCGTGTCAGCACCAGCCAGGTGGCGACGAGCAGCAGCGCGGAGGCCGCGACCACCGACAGCTTGTAGCCGGAATAGCCGAACCAGGGCAGCAGGATGCGGTAGCTGAAGGGCGGCTCGACCGGGCGCGCCTCAGGGCCGTAGAAGGTCAGCGCCAGCTGCTGGATGATGTAGAGCATGCCGATCGTGGCGACGATGGTGGCTTCCGGATTGTAATTGAGCCGGCGCAGCACCAGCCGCTCGGCGACCAGCGCGACCGCGCCGACGATGAGCGGCGCGATGACCAGCGCGGCGACGAAGCCGAGTGCAGGATGGCCCGAGATCGCCGTCGAGATCGCCCAGGCCAGCACCGCGCCCAGCATGAAGAACTCGCCATGGGCGACATTGACGACGCGCATGACGCCGAACACCAGCGACAGGCCAAGCGCCGTCAGCGCCAGCACGGCGGAAGTGACGAGGCCTTCGAGGGCGGCGAGGAGGAGATGGGGTCCGAAATGCATGCTACACGCAGGCAGGTGCCAAGCGCACCCCTCTCTGCCCTGCCGGGCCCGGCCCTGCGCTATCGCTCCGGGCGTTCGTCGCTCGGAAAGCCAAGCAATTGGCTTCCCGTCCGCTTCGCGGACCGCTCCTCACCCCCCTCAAGGGGGGAGATTGGCTCTCCCTATCGCTTTCGCCAATCGCAAAGGCCGACCGATGGCCGCCTTCGCATGAGCTGCTGATCTCCCCCCTTGAGGGGGAGATGTCCGGCAGGACAGAGAGGGGTGGCTTGGCGCTCACGCTTGTCGGCGCAACTAAGTCACAGCGCCTGCGTCGTGTAATCCCCCTCGGCCTCGTAGAGGCCGTCCTCGATCTTCGTCTTGTGCACCACCTTGAGCTTGCCGCCCTCGACCTTGGAGATGTTCTGGATACCGAAGCACTGGTGGATCTTGCCGTTGAAGGTCTTCGGGCCCTGCGGATGCTCCGGCCCTTCGGCGAACTCCTTCAGCGCCTCGGTCGCCTCGACCAGCTTGGCGCGATCTTCAGGTCCCTTGTAGCCGGCATCCTCCATCGCCTTCTTGACGACATAGAGCGTTTCCCAGCAGCCGAACATGTGCGAGGCGGTGGAGACATCCTTGGCATCGCCGACGGCGGCGCCATTGTCGTCGATGCCGACAGCGGCGCGATAGGCCTTCTGGGCGGCGGAATCGTCCGCCTGCGCATAGCGCGGCGAGCCTTCCCAGAAATGGCTGCCGTCGAGGAACTCGAGGCCGGGGCTGTTGATGTCGGTCGCCTCGAGCGAATCCATGAAGCCGAACAGCTGCGGCCGCGACGAGCCGTAGAATTCGCCGAGCTCCTTGACGAAGGTGAGCACGGCCGGGCCGACCATGACGTGATAGATCACCTCGGTCTCGGCCGGGATCTGCGGGAAGTATTTGGTGAAGGACGACTCCGTCGGCGGGATGGCGATCTGGGCGATGACGTTGGCGCCCTGCGCCTTCAGTGCCGGCGGCAGGTAGTCGCGATGGTCGTAGCCGAAGGCGAAGTCGGGGAAGATCTGCGTCACCTTCTTGCCGGCATTGGCCGCGATCCACGGCGCCATCGACTGGATCTGGCTCTTCACGTCGGTGATGCCGGGCTGGAAGACGTAGCGGTTAAGCTTGGTCGAGGCGACGTGGTGACCTTCGCTGACGACGAAGTAAGGGATCTTGTTTTCGCCGGCGGCCGGCGCCGAGCCGATCACGACATGCGAGAACAAGGTGCCGAAGACGATGTCGGTCTTGTGCTGGGTGGCGAACTTGCCGACAACCTCGGCGCCGCGGGCGGGATCGGTGCCGTCATCCTCGATGACCAGCTCGACCTGGCGGCCGTTGATGCCGCCGGCATCGTTGATAGCCTTGACCGCGGCGGCGCTCGTCTTCTCGTACCAGCGGCCATAGGCGGCGCCGATGCCGGTGCGGTGCGACTGGAAGCCGATCTTGACCGGCGCCGAGCTCTGCGCCTGGCTGTAGCGGACGAAGCCTGGCGCGACGGCAAGGCCGGCGCCGGCGGCGAGGCCCTTCAGCGCGGTGCGGCGCGAAAGAGTGGTCTTGGAAAGATCGAAAAACCCATTCTTGTCAGACACGGCAGTTCCCCTGTTTTTTGAGTTTTGACCAATGGCTGTAACGAGGCAAAAATTGCATGTGTACAAACTAAATCACCAAAGCCTCGACGTGGCAAGCGTACTTCCCGACAGGCATTGAGGCCGCCTCTTTCACCCGGCGGTCGGCGTGGCAAGCAGCCAAAGGCCAAAGACCGTATAGGCGATCATCAGCACCGTGAGCGGCAGTTGGCTGAGCGCGGCACGCGCCGCGGCCGGATGCAGCCGCCAGGCCAGACCATGGGCGACGAGGACGGCCAGCATATGGCCAAGGATGATGACGTCGGCCTGGAGATTCCACAGCCACCAGGCCGAGTCGGCGCCGGCGACCACGCCGGCTTCGACTTCCATGTCAGCGGTGTCGAACAGGTTCCAGCCGAGCGCGAAGGGATCGGACAGGGCGGCCAGCGCATATTGGCCGTCGACCAGCAGCGCCGTCAGGTAGTGGGCGAAATGGTAGGCGAGCGCGATCGGCACGATAGACCAGACCAGCAAGCCGGCGGCTTGCGCGAATGAATGCCGGTCGCCGGCGAGGCGCTGGCCGACATGGACGGCAAGCGCGAACACCGCTGCCAGCAGGACGAAGGTCAGGACAAGGCCGAAGCTGC
>NZ_RZOS01000240.1:0-8690 GCF_004022605.1 Mesorhizobium sp. M4B.F.Ca.ET.089.01.1.1 | reverse complement strand
CACCGCGCCGCAGAGTTGCCGGTCTGGCTGCACAGATACAATTGGCACCGTCCCCACGGGAGCCTAAAGTCCAAAACACCTATCAGTCGCCTCGCTCTAACCGAGGACAACCTGTTGAGGCTCCACAACTAGCTCGTCAGCGACGACACACCCGCTCGAGCACCCATAGACTATGATCACCGGCGCGGACTGGAAGAATACGGCTGCATCGCCCGAGCCGGCGGAACAGAAGATCTCGGCATCCAGTCAACGCTCGATACAAAGCGCGCGATCGAATGGCCCGAGCACAAGGGGATCAAAAAGCTTCTCAGACAATTGAGGACCCTTCGGACCCCAAAAGGGCTATAGCCTGATTTTGGGTTCGCACGCCTAGCTTCTTCTTGGCATTGTCCAAATGAAAAGCGATCGTGCGTGGCTTGATACCCAAGATGCGGCCGGTCACCCAGGCTGAATTACCCCGCGCTGCCCACCTCAGGCACTCATATTCGCGGGATGTCAGCGAAACCCCATCCACTGTTCGATCGCTCGGCAATTTGCGGCGAACGCAACGATGAAAGCAGGCCGCCATCAGTTGAAGAGCTTGTTCGTACCGCTCAGCGACCCGAAGAAATACTGGACGAGGCTCATCGGCGGCAAAAGTAACCGCAGCGATGCGGCCGCGGAGATCGACAATTGGGATCGTCAAACCGCAGCAGATGCTGAATTGAGCCGCCTCATCGAATAGCTGCTGTTGAGCCGGCGACATTTTATCGCCTCCCAAATTCGATCCCCAGTGAAACGGGCAGCCGCCATTTCGAGCACGCAAGACCACAGGATCGAGTTTCTCATACTGATTTTCCAGATACTGTCTGGTCCAGCGGGGTGGATAGTTTGAAATTAACCTCGGTTTGCCGGAAGGCCGTGCTGGCAAGGAGAGGTAGGCAAAGAAGATTAGGTCAAGTCGTCCGGCCGCCTCAGCCATGGCATCCCGGAAATCTGCCTCATCGATACTCTGTGACAGTCTTTCAAGGAATGTCTCGAAAACAAGTGGCATGTGCCTCGTCATCGTCGCGCTCGATTCTTCCTCTTTCTGCACGCCTTCCGGCTGCGTCGTGTATGTCCCGACAAACGTGATTGAATTCGCGGGCGTCGCTGGGCTGACCGGGCTCCAGAATGCTGCCACACTTTCGATCTTCGTCGGTCATCCCAATCATGCTGGGCTCACCCGATGGGCGTCTGGCAGACGCCTCATGATCTCAACAGCTCAATCAGAGAATCTCCATGCATTAAATCATGACCGCCCCTGCACCGACCAAATCAGGAGAAATCATCCTGCGCTGACCAAAAGCCATCATTGACCCCAGCTTTTGCAGGAATTTGGGTCGGCATTAGCATAACAATTCGGATAGCCGCTCATCCCCCACCCGGGGCGCCGTGATCCGCAAAGAAGTGTTGCGATGCTTTCTTTTCTTTGATAGGCAAATCGTCTCAACAATATTAAAATGCCTTTCCTTGTGAACGGGGTGGCGTGTGAGTATCGTCCTTCTATATACCTGACGTGATAAAATTCACCGCAATGATTATGGCCCGCTGCAATGATGTAAAGGGCACGTCTAAGCTCAATCTGCATCGGAACGTGCAGATGACCTTTACCAGACCCTCGATCCCGCACGGGCCATAATGATACTGATTACGTGGGTCAAAAAGGGCGCCCTGCCGGCGGGGAGGTACACCCGCAGGGCGCGCCGCACAGAGGTCCTGGTCGTTGGGCAACAGGACAGCGGCGGCAGAACTGATTCGGTTACAAATCGTGACTGAAATAGCCCGGAGCATGCTCAAGATCAGATATCTGGAATTCAACAGTTTTGGGTCTGCTCGGCGCAGTAGCGCGCAGGGACATGCCTGCCTCCGGACTCGCTCCTTCGCGATCGCAAAATCATACGGCACCCTCGGCCTTCAGCGCGCGATAGGTGGTATCGACCGACTTTACCGTCGCGTCGACAATGATGTCGATCTCTTTTCGGGTAATGATCAGGGGGGGGGCATAACCGAGGATGTCGCCATGCGGCATGGCCCGTCCGATGACGCCATTCTCAAACAGAGCAGCTGCAGTGCGCACCCCGACCTGAAGGTCGGGTTCGAATGGTATCCTTTGTTTTGGGTCCCGCATCATCTCCACGGCCGACAGGATACCCACTCCGCGAACTTCACCAACGATGGGATGTCCCGCCAGCTCGGCCTTCATCCGGTCTTGCCAATACGGTCCAACATCGCGGACATGCTCCAGAATATTTTTTTCTTTAAGCAGTCGAATATTGGCGAGCGCGGCTGCGGCACAAAGCGTGTGCCCCGAATATGTCCAGCCGTGGCCGAGTGCGCCGTGCTTCTCAGTTCCTTGTTCCAAAACCGACCAGACACGGTCGCCAATGATTGACCCGGAGATGGGGAGGTAGGCGGAACTCAAACCCTTTGCGATGGTCACGAAATCCGGACGCATGTTATACAGGTGGGAACCGAACTTCTCGCCGGTTCGCGCGAAGCCACAGACCACTTCATCCGCGATTAGAAGGATATCGTATTTGTCGAGCACCGCTTGAATGGACGTCCAGTACCCTTTGGGGGGCGGCACAATACCTCCTGTCCCAAGTACCGGCTCTCCGATAAAAGCTGCAACCGTTTCCGGTCCTTCGGCCAGGATCAAGGCTTCAAGCTCATCGGCACAGCGCCGGGAGAACGCTTCCTCGCTCTCCTCGACACGCGCCTGGCGGTAATAGTGCGGCGTGGTTGTATGGCGCACCAAATCCAGAGGCAGGTCGAAGAAATTGTGAAAGAAGGGAAGGCCAGTTAGGCTACCCGTGACCAATCCAGACCCGTGATAGCCGCGATTTCGCGAGATGATCTTTTTCTTTTCGGGCCGGCCAAGAATGTTATTATAGTACCAGACCAGCTTGATGTTGGTTTCGTTGGCATCGGAACCGGAGAGGCCGAAATAGACCCTTCGCATGTTCTGACCGAAATACTCGACCACGGCCTCTGCCAACAGGGCGACCGGCTCCGTACCTTGGCTGGCATAGACGTGTGCGAACGGCAATTCGTGTGCTTGCCTGGCAATGGCCTCGGCGATCTCCGTGCATCCATATCCCATGTTGACGCAGTAGAGTCCTCCGAAACCGTCGAGGCTCCTTCGGCCTTCGGTGTCCCAGATATAGACGCCTTCCGCACCGGCCATAATCCTATTTGGCGTTTCGCCTCGGCTGTGCTTGGCCAAATGCGTAGAAGGATGGAAGACGAAGCTTCTATCCTTCTCCCGGAGTTGCTCGGTTCCCAGATTGCTCAAGCGCATGTCCCTCTCCTCGCGATAAATTGGCGGAGGGCACTCGGCCAGCCACCTGTTTAGCAAATAGCATACCGGAAACGTCCCTTGAGTTTCTCGGGAATGCAGGTTATTCGCCGTGAAATTCGCGGGATCGGCCCGAATTGCCGTGAAAACTAAGGCGTCACGTTCGCCTTAGCCGAGGGTCGGGGGCGCGTCATGCAAACACGAACAGCTTACGACGCGCATGCGCCCAGCATAGTGCCCGATTAGCGGGCGATATTGACGGATGAATAGCGCTCGGGACGCTGTTCCCGCCGGCCGCGCGAGGCACGATAGAGCGCCGGCGGCCATGTTCCGCCGAACTGCCGGTCATCCCTTACATTCTGACGGTCCGGATCGGTCTTGCCGTTCCCAAGGGTGGTAATGCAGGTGATCAGGGGCAAAGCACATTCGCCTCGATCAGCAGGCAGCGGGTTCCGTGCCGCGGCACAGGCTCCAACCTGGTTGGCCAGCGCTGAGAGGCTGAGGTCGTGCCCTCGCGCATATTGATCGCTTTGGCGGTGCGGCGGCTGGTGCTCGGCAGACTTCTCGAAGGAGCATAGCCAGAAGGTTCGGCCCGGCAAAGACGCGCGGCGAGAGCTCCTTGCCATTGACATCTTGATTCGCAGCCGACCAGCGCCGCCAAGTTCTATCGTGAGCGTGTTGCCTTTCTTGCGATCGCAAATTCGTGGTTGCTGCGCAGGGCGAGCCGAGCTGCGGCTCGCAGGAGGGGGCGAGCCGACAGAATTGCGCGGCCTGAAAAGCTGCCTCCATCAATGCTGGCCGCTCGTGCAGTCTCGAAACGCTGGATCAAGCCTCAAACATCGAACAGCCGCTCCTTTTCCTCGCGAAACCAGCGCCCTCGCGCGACATGATCTTGTCTGACGATCCGACGCTTCGAGCGGGGCTCCTCTAATAGGTTGCACATGACCTGCAGCTTTCAGCCAAACTCAGCAAATCGGACGTCTCTTCTTATCATCGCTCGGCAAGCTCGGAACACGCTGGGGGACGTTGCTAAGGCTAGTCGCCGCCAGCGGATGGCGAGGATGTTTTGGCGGCTAAGTGCTTTTAGGTGGGCGATTATAAGCCGAGATCGCGATAGGTGCTTTCGCCATAGCTCCTGGCGCCATCGCCACGCTGAGCGTTTGAAAGCCGATGAAATTCGCTGGGCCAATTGGCTAGCGCGTGCTTGATGGCCTTCATCTTGAACGGCACGTGCACAACACATTTGTCCCTGATGATAGGCGGACAGCTCGCATCTTGTTGCCGCGAGCCGTTAAGGTTTGCTGCGATTATCGGCAGACCTAGATCAAGGGCCAATTCCATTTCCCAGCGCACGAAGCGAAAAAGGTTTTTCGTTTTCTCACCGATCAGGACAAGTACCTGGCTCGATCCATTCATTCTGTTGCGAAGATTGCGTTTAACATAATCTTCGTCCTGTGCTCGGCTCGTCATATTGTCCAGATCGTGAGCGTTCGCGAATTCAAAACTCACATTCTCGCTGGCATTCCACCCTTTCATAAAGCGGTATGCCCAAGCGTCTTCATCGCCGTCAAATATTACATAGGTCGGATCGCTGTATGCCATTGTTGTCTCTTAGTTGTTTTGACGAGCAACCCACTGGGTGTGCTCCCGTGAGAAAGCCAGTTCGGCTTCGTTCACCGCGGCGGAGAATGCCTCATCCGAGTTGGCGTCCGTAATAAGGTCGGCAGTCAAGCCGATCTCGTGAGCTGTCAACGTGTAAGCCGATGCCAATTCGTTAAATTTCTTGATCTGGGTCCACCCGATAAGCGAGGCGGCGATGACAATTAGCGGCTCGGTCGGCCAGCCAGGCATCGCGGGGTCAGCGATGCGTACTACGATGAACGAGAATCCCAGAGCGTATGCAAAAATACCAAGGCCCATCCAGACTTTCGCGGACCTCTTGTTCGAGCGCGCCTTCTTCTCGTACCACTTCCGCTGGTCGCAGATTCGTCTCTGCAGATATATGTCTTTTCTTTCTTTTAGCGGGGAGTCCCTTATCGACATCATCTGGTCGGTTGTTTGGGGGGATGCTGAATCGGTGCCGCTCAACGCGCTACCAAGGTGACGATTGCTATCAAGGATACCTTCCATGAGCTTTCGAAAATCAGCTCTGGCGTCAGCGGCGCGCGCGTCATCGAACGGCTGTGCTCGCATCGCGAAGCGCCAAGTCAATGTCTTCACCGACTCTGCAAGAGCTCGAGCCTGATACCAGACCTGCTCGGGCTTTGTGACCGACCGGAAAATGAGGACTCCCATTGAGCAAAGAAATACCGCAGCATAGACACCGAAATAGGCTTTTGATGGCGACAAGTCCAAAGAGAGCACCGACGCTAAAAAAAGAAGAACGTACTCTGCCCGGATCAGGCGGAGAAACGTCGCCTGCTGCTCGTTGGATGCCACGTCGGCGCTATTATAGAGTCCAGGATATTTCATTTTTGAAGCACACCAGTCTATTTTGTGGCGGTAAATTCTTTAAGCCAGGATTTGGCAAACGTGAGGTTAGCAGTCGAGCTTACAGAGCCTATTCTTGAGCGAGGCGCGGTCCCTCTGTTCATAAACAGGAATGCAGGTCCTGTCCCATCAATGTAAGGGTATAGGCCCAAAAATTCTTGCCCGGAGAATGTTTCCGAAGAATTTTTTGCCACGGGCAGAACCGCTACCGCGGTCCGAAACCCATCGAAAAAGCCAAGCTCCCAAGGCATCCATCTGGATTCTGGAGAATTGTTTGAATGCACATAGATTAGCGTCTTTGACTGCCTCATACGGGTCCGCAGCAACTCGGCGGTGGCCGAGGAGACCTTTGTGCGGTCCAGTTGTGAATCTTCGACCCAATCTACGTAAGCAGTGAACCCAAGCTCCTCGAAAATTCGCTTCACACCGAGAATGATCTCTGCGTCCTTGAAAGAATGTGACAGAAAAACGTCGAATGAAGATCTGGCTGTAGCTGCGGCCGTCTCTTCCTTTAGAACGATCGATGCGGCTCTATGTCCTCGACTGGCATTCGCAACTCTTTTCAGCTCTGCCTCGGTCAGTAGCACTATTCAAATCCCCCATGATCTGTTCGCAATCTATGAACTTGACGCCCATTCGATTAAGCGACCCTTGTCTTGTGAAAACTGGCACCATGCTCTCCAGCCGGTAGCGCAACCTCCACCTTCTCAAAGACCACGTCGGCTGGCAGGAGTGACCGGCCTTGTCACCCACCTACGCGACCCCGGCACAGCCATGCTCCTCGCTTAGAAGGCTGCGAGACCAGCGATGTCAAACAGGACAGACGATCTCCTAATCTCGATCAGCAACGAACTTACGACGTAAAAACGCGATGGAGCGATCTCCGAATGTCCGCAGGCGTCGAGGGCCGGGTTGGTCGCCAGGGCCGAGCGGGCCAGCTTGCACTCCCGCTACCCGTCGGCTTGCCAAACCCTCGCTGTAGATTTCGCCCCCCCCACACGGATGCGCTGACCGCGACTAAGCTCAATCGCCACTGATCGCCAATCCAGGGCGAAAGTTCCCCCCTTGAAGTAGCGGTAGAGGCATTTTTTCGGCACTTCGCATCTTAGATATGGACGCCTCCTCAACCAGGCACGATCCGGTTTGGCTTCTCGCCGTAACCGTGCTGGCCAAGTGCGTCCGATGGCTGCTTCGATCCGTCTCCTGGAATGATCGGTTCCAGATTGCTCAAGCGCATCGTCCTTCCTCGCCATCAACTGGCGGATAGCGCTCGGCCACCTTTTTCCAGCAATTAGTATACCGCAAATGTCCCTTGAGTTTCGTCGGAATGGGCGCCTTTTGCCGACGAATCTACGGGATCCGTGCCAAACGCCGTTGAAACTTAAACTTTCGCTTTCACCGTTGCCTCAGGGCGGACAAAGGTATCGGTGAATTGGACTTCACTGGTTTCGTGACGACAAGGCTATAGTATTGATCAATCCCCAAGCCTGCCTGCAGCAGTCCCTCCATGAAATCCTGATAGGCGGCCATAGAACGAGATGCGACCCGCATCAAATAATCCACGCGCCCCCCAATTGCCCAGCAGTCCAGGATTTCCGGAATCTCTTGGATTGCAGTTTCGAAGACTCGTTGGTCCTCAAGACGATGGCGATCCAGCACGACTTCTACCATCACAAAGATCATGCCGCCGACGAGTGCAGGACTCAGTCGCGCATAAAATCCCTCAATAATTCCTGCGGCCTTGAGTGCTCGGAGCCGCTCCGAACAGGCCGACGCCGAAAGATGAACTCGTTTTGCAAGCTCACTTTTTGAAATCCGACCGTCTGCCTGAATCTCGGAGAGAATCCGGACGTCCCAACTGTCGAGTTGCACGGGATCGGGTTTCGACTTCATAACCTGTTGCTCTCAAGCAGCGATCGACAGCGCGCCGTGTGCCGATCAATTCTATTATCATTGAAACGACCGAATGTAGCAGTGGAAGGCATCCGTTCCAGGCCCGAGATGTGCTAGAATGGGTATGAAAATCAGCTAAGGAGAGCGATCCGCTGAGAAAAGCTGCAGAAGTAATTTGGCTATCGCCCCAGCGCCTAACGGGCAATGGTGCAGCTGGAGAGGAAGTCGGCGGCGGCAGAGACCTTCTGATAAATAAAATAGATAACCCATTTTCTTGAATCCCCGCTACCGTACTTGATAGACGCGCGACTGCATTCGAGCCTCGATCGCGTGGACGGCATACTCAATGCAGTATTCAGTGGCACATTCAGCTATTGGGGTGAATTGAAGGCCTTGCTCGTCCGGCTCGCCGAGGCGCAAGGCACCGCAAATGCCGCTCGTCGTACGGCGTGCCCAACAATTTGACGCTGGTGTCTGGCCGAAATCGCCTAACTGGGAAGATTCAAACGCCGATGTTGCGTGCGATGCTGTCGGCCGCCATACGCCTACGCCACTCGAGAGGCCCGGAATTGTGAATGGAGTTTCCCTCAACATCGACGGCCATGATAACAGGCATGTCCTGCACATCGAATTCATAGATGGCTTCCATGCCCAGGTCTTCAAAGGCAACGATCCGCGCCTTCTTAATCGATTTTGAAATCAGGTACGCAGCGCCACCCACTGCAGCAAGATAGGGCGTTTTGTGTCTTATAATCGACTCGATGGCCGCCGGTCCCCTTTCCGCTTTGCCGATCATCGCAAAAAGGCCGGTTTCGGCGAGCACCTTGTCCGTAAAATCGTCCAAGCGGCTGGAGGTTGTTGGACCGGCGGGTCCAACGACCTCATTCCTCACTGCCCGGACGGGACCGACATAGTAGATCACGCGTCCCGTCAGATCGACCGGAAGCGGCTTGCCGGCATCGATCAGCTCGACCATTCGTTTGTGGGC
>NZ_RZOS01000023.1:0-31800 GCF_004022605.1 Mesorhizobium sp. M4B.F.Ca.ET.089.01.1.1 | reverse complement strand
ACCCCGGCCGATGCCTGGGCGCGCTTGCTGGCACCGAACGCCTGCGTCTGGACGCCCGCCAGGCCGCACGAGCCGATGGATCGCCAATTTCAGTTGCCTTGGAAGATCCGCTGCTGAAAGCCGCGGGACTTAGAAACGACACCTATGGAGAGGCCCTTCGCTTCTTCGAGCTCAGCGATTGGCAGTTGCACGAAATCGTCTGCAGCTGTCATGTCGGCGCCACCATGCAAGGCAAATGGGCCGCCGCCAGGGTGCGCAGGACCGTCAATGGCAGCCGCTTCCTGGCTTGGTTGAGGACCCTCCTCTTGCACTGAGTACTGCCGCGCTTGCCATTCAGGCGGCGACCGAAAGGGCAGCGCGGCCAGGCACGGCCGCCGACTGCAAACCATGACGCCTTGGCATCCACGGCACGGGGGAACGTTAGTATGCGGATCCGCCGCATCGTAGTCCTTGCGCTCAGGGAGCAGCTTCACCAGCTATTGTGCATGCCATCTCTAAAATCCAAAGCTCTGACCGGCGTGAATCTTGATCAGCCCGACCTGTTCGCCGCGGCCGATGATCTGCCAGAAGGGTTTCGCTATCAGGCGAACCTTGTCACGGCGGATGAAGAAGCGGACCTGCTGCGCCACCTTCAGAGGCTCCCTTTCCAGCCCTTCGATTTCCATGGCCACCTGGCAAATCGGCAGGTGATCGGTTTCGGCCTGCGCTACGACTACGATCGGCGCCAGGTGGTCGAGGCGCCCCCGATACCAGATTTCTTGATGACGCTAAGGCGCAAGGTCGCGACTTTCGTCGGGTTGCCGGAAAGCGCTTTCGAGCAGGTTCTGATCAACGAGTATCGACCGGGCGCGGGCATTGGCTGGCATCGCGACAAGCCGCATTTCGAGACGGTGGCCGGCGTATCTCTTCTTGCTCCCTGCAGCTTCCGACTCCGGCGCAAGAACGGCACGAAATGGGACCGCAAGACAATCATTGTCGAGCCGCGGTCGGCTTACCTCTTGAGCGGCCCGGCGCGCGATGAATGGGAGCACAGCATCCCGCCCCTGACCGAACACCGCTATTCGATTACTTTGCGAACCTTGCGCAAAAAGTGAATGCGCAATGGCAGACAACATTCGTCGCGATTGCTAGGCCACTACTCGATCTGCTCGAACGTGCACTGGCGCGGCGCCTTGTCGGGCCGCCAGCGCAAAAGCCTGGTTCCGTGGCGGAAACGGTCGCTGGTAATATGGTCGAAGCGCACCTCGACGACCAGTTCCGGCCGCACCGGCTCCCATTCGCCGCTGCGTTCCGTGCTCCAGCGGCTTGGCCCACCCGGCGCCTTGCCTGTGAAGCCGGGTCCGCCGCGCAATTCCTCCAGCTTCACGGTGACCGCCAGCCGCTCATCATTGCTGATGGTCGAGGTGAAGCCGACATGGTCGAGCAAGCCGTTGTCGTTATAGAGGCCCAGCAGCAGCGACCCGACCTGGCGCTTGCGGTTCAGGTAGCGGAACCCGCCAACCACGCAGTCTGCGGTGCGCAGCCGCTTGACCTTGACCATCGCACGCTCGCCGGGCCGATAGGGCTCGTCGAGCATCTTGGCGACGACCCCGTCGGTCGAACCGTGGCCTGCACCCTGCAGCCACTTGTTGGCCTCGGCGATACTCGTGGTTGCCGACGAAAGTCGCAGGGCAGCATTCTCCGCCCTGGTGACGAAATCTTCGGTTGCCGAGCGCCGTTCCCGCAACGGCCTTTCGAGGACGATCTTGCCTCCGGGCGCGGCAAGGGTATCGAAGAGGACTATCCGCGCAGGCGTTTGTCTGCTCAGCTTCCGGATACGGCTCTCTGCCGGGTGAAGCCGCATCTGCAGCGCGTCAAACGATGCGCGTCCTTCGATCTCGATTATGATCTCGCCGTCTACGACGAAATCCCGTGCTTCGACCTCGCCCAGAAGCGCCGTCAGTTCGGGAAAATAGCGGCCAAGCGGCTTGCCGGATTTCGCCCTGAGATCGACCGCCTTTCTTCCTTTGAAGGCAAGGCAGCGAAAGCCATCCCACTTGGGCTCATACTGCCAGATGCCGCTGCCCTCGGGCAGCGTGTCGGCGGTCCGGGCTTCCATCGGCGGCGTGTCCACAGTGAGCGGAAACTCATAATCGGATTCCGCTACCATCGCTCTTCCGTGTCGTGATGCGGCAAGTCGATGCCACAGCAAATCCAGGCAAGCCGCTGCGAGGACCCGTAATTGTATTGCGGTTCCAGACCTTCAGGATCGTCAAAGGTTCCGACATGCAGAGCGACTTCGTCCTCGGCGGCGGCGTAGGAAAGGGTCAACGGAGAACCGCATGCTCCGCAGAATCCCCTCCGGGCGATGGGTGAAGATGTGCGATAGGCAGGCTCCTCGCTGAGCCATGACAGGTTGGACGAGGACGTCCAGGCCAACACGGCGAAGGCGCTTCCGGTCGCGCGGCGGCACATGTCACAGTGACAGTAGTGAACGCGCGGATCGCCGGTCACTCGATAACGGATCCTGCCGCAGAGACATCCACCTGTTCGTTCGACGGCAGCGGTCGGGGAGGCAATCTCGACTGTGTCCATCTCGCTTGAACGTTCGAACGGAAATGTGGTTTCCGTCCTACGGTCACATCGAGCCATTCCATTGTGATGTTGGCGATGGATCGGAAAGACATCGCTAAAGAAGTAGCCGAGCGTCAATGTCCTGGGGGCGAAGAGAAATCAATCGCCTTCCGCCCCCGCCCGGGCGGAACCGCGTCGACCTATCTCTTCACTGAGGTCGTTCCTGTCGGCTGAATTTATGACACGAGGCGGAACCTTCGCGCCCCGGCAGCTTTACACTCCATGATGAACCAGGAGAGGCCAAACGCAAGCCTGGGATGCGATTAGATCGTCCCGCATTTCCAACCTCGATTGCGATGATGCAGCACACCGGCTTTGGTACGAGGGGCGACGCCAGCGTAGAAAGGCATATGATGCAGTTCTTCGTATTTCTTCACGACGTGGCCTCTCGTCGAGGGGACGGACTCCACCCCGAACTTGTGCATCTTTTCAGACATCAAGCTGCTTTGTCGGCGCAAGGCGTTGTGACGTTGCGACCCCTTGGCCGAGGTAGAAGCGAGCAGGCCGGTCCCAATCCACATAGGCTTTCGAAATGCACCCTGCCTAGCGATGTCATACCCTTCCCGGGAGGCCGAAATCCTTAGATCGGGATTCGTGATGTCCCTGATAGCCAGCTTCAGATCCGATCCAGGCAGATGGAGCCGCACCATGCACCCGTTGCCCATCTCTGAATGCTTCAAGCAGACACCATCCAAACTCGGGCTGGCCGGAGGATAATGTGCTGCCATGCCGCTGACTGTAGGCATTGTCGATGACGACTGCTATCGGGTTTGCCGTTCATGCCTGTTGTCGACCATGCTCGCCTTGGCTGCCTGTTCGTCGTCCGGACCCGTCGAGCAGGAATCAAAAATCGCGGCGTCGGCTTCGCAGACAGCGGTGATGGTCATGGACGCCTGGGCCGCCGGCGCGGCTCCTTCAAACTATGCCTCTGCCACATTGCAATCGACGGCCGCGGCGCTTGTCGAGGTCGGTCGTCAGATACAATCTGACAATCCTCCTGAATCCCCCAAGCGGCGCGAGGTCGTAACGGCGGTCGGTCAGCTGTCGGCTGCGGCCAAGGACGCTCAAGCGGGGGTAGAGGCTGGCAACCTGCGGCAAGTGAGTCAGGCGCGGCAGGAACTTCGGGCGGCCGCGGCGAACCTGGCCGCCGCCTATGCCAAATATTTCGCGCCGAAATCATGAAGAAGCTGCTCGAAATCTCGCTTGGTATCGTCACCAGCGTTGGCGGCTTTCTTGAAGTCGGATCAATGGCGACAGCCGCGCAAGCCGGCGCCACTTTCGGCTTGCGGCTGATCTGGGCAATCCTCCTCGGCACCATCTGCATCATCTTCCTGGTCGAGATGGCGGGCCGGTTCGCCGCCGTCAGCGGCCACACGATCGCCGACGGAATCCGCGAGAGGTTCGGCTTCAACACCTTCCTATGGCCGTTGCTGGCCACCTTGCTGGTCAATTTCATGGTGATGTCGGCAGAGATCGGCGGCGTTGCCATCGCGGCTGACCTTGCGACAGGGATCGGCTTTCAATGGTGGGCAATACCAGTGGCATTCCTGGCGTGGCTGTTCTTATGGAAAGGCACCTTCGGGTTCATCGAGAAGGGCGTGGCGGTCCTCGGTCTTGTCACGCTCTGCTTCGTGGTCGCGGCGGTGATGCTGAAGCCGGATTGGAAACAGGTTGCGGCTGGCGCCGTGCCGAGCTTGCCGGATCATGACGCTGAAAGCTACTGGTTCATGGCAGTCAGCATTCTGGGCGCGTCGATATCCCCCTACCTCTTCATGTTCTATTCCTCAGGCGCCGTCGAGGACCACTGGGACAAGACCTATCTCGGCACGAATCGCGCAATTGCGGGCCTCGGCATGAGCTTTGGTGGCACCATCTCGGTCAGTGTGCTGATCGTGGCCGCGCTGGTCTTAGGCGAGCACGGAGTTAACCAGGTCGATGATTATCATCAACTGCCACTGCTCCTGATCCCGATATTGGGGTTCTGGGGCTTTGTCCTTTTTGTCGCTTCGCTTGCCATAGCCTGTTTCGGCGCGGCGCTCGAAATCGCCCTGCAGCAGGCCTACCTCGTCGCGCAAGGCTTCGGCTGGACGTGGGGAGAAGACAGGAAACCACGCGAAGATCCCGGCTTCTGCAGCGTCTATACGATCTCGCTGCTTCTTGCCGCCATACCAATAGGCCTTGGCCTCGACCCGCTGAAACTCACGATCTTCTCCATGGCAGTCACGGCAGCCAGCCTGCCCCTGACCGTGGTGCCATTCCTCTTCCTGCTCAACGATGAACGTTATGTCGGCGACCATCGCAACGGCATGATTTCGAATGCCGCGGTGATCTTCGTCATTGCGCTGGGTTTCGTCCTTGCCGTGGTGGCCATACCCTTGCAGATATTCGGAGGCTCGTGATGGATCTGCTGCGCGATCTACTGGACAAACAGGTCGTCGACCGCAGGCAGGTCAAGATCGGAAAGGTGGACGGATTGGTGGCCGAGTTGAGGCACGGCAAACCGCCCAGGATCGTCGCGGTCGAGCTTGGCTCGATCACGCTGGCGCGCCGCCTTGGTTCGCGACCGGGACGCTGGGTGGCCTGGCTCGCGGCAAGACTTGGCGGCGAACGCCATGCCGAGCCGCACCGCATAGCGTGGAAGAAGGTGCGAAATATCGGTGTCGACATCGAAGTCGACGTTGATGTGCGGCGGACGGCGATCTTCGATTGGCAGGACTGGCTGCGCGATCACATTATCGGCCGCATTCCAGGAGCTTGACCATGGCCTCCGTCAACCTCGAACATCTTGCCGGTCGACGGGTGCTATCGCTGCGCGGCAAAAGCGTCGGTCACATTGAGGAGATACGCGCCGAGCGTGATGGTGACGATCTCGTCGTAACCGAATTCCACGTCGGCATTTTCGCTGCTTTCGAGCGCCTCTCTGCCTCGGCAATTGGCGTCGCGATGCTGGACTTGTTTGGCTTGCGCCACCGCGACTGCCTGTACCGCATTCCCTGGGAGAAGCTCGATATCTCCGATCCAACCAGACCTCGGCTGCGATGCACCCTCGAGCAACTTTCTCATATGAAGGCGGGAATTGACGGCAAGGGCAAGGCATGGTCGTCCAACAGCTTGCGGCACGTCATGGCGAGCTCAGTGTGGAAAATTGCTCTCACAGTTTTCCTATGTGCAAGCGGCGTTGGTACGGTCTTGTGGTACATGACCGGGGCGCAGCCCCCTTTCTCGAACCAGGATCAGCAATTTGAAGGCCCGGTCGATGTCGCGCATGGTGAGCTCGTCTTCGCGGCAGGGGATTGCGCTTCCTGTCATGCGACACCGGGGCAATCCGATCGCCTAAAGCTGGGCGGCGGGATGGCGCTCGCTTCACCATTCGGCACCTTTCGGCCTCCCAACATATCTCCCGATCCGGTGGATGGCATCGGCGCATGGACCGTCACCGACTTGGCAAATGCACTCCTCGGCGGCGTGTCGCCAGAGCGTCAACACTACTACCCTTCTTTTCCCTACACGAGCTTTACCAGCATGACGGCCGAGGACGTCAGGGACCTGCACGCCTATCTCAGGACGCTTCCCAAGGTTTCGGGGCGTGCGCCACCGCATGATCCTGCGATCCTGTTCGGCATCCGGCGGTCCATGGGCATTTGGAAAATGATGTTCTTTCGCCAAGGCACGACCTCTGCGCGCCTCGACGGAGATCCCGTGCATGATCGCGGCGCGTATCTCGTCGAGTCCGTCTCGCATTGCGCTGAGTGCCATTCGACCCGCAACGCTTTTGGCGCCATCAAGTCGGACACTCGATTTGCCGGTGGCATCGATCCTCAAGGAACGGGATTCGTGCCAAACATCACGCAGCACAGATTGAGCGGATGGACAGAGAACGACATCGCGACGATGCTCAAAACTGGGGAAACGCCCAGCCACGGTCGCGTCGGATCCTCGATGGCCGATGTGGTGACGAATACGGCAATGCTGCCTGACAGCGACCGCCAGGCGATTGCACGTTACATCAAACGTCTGCCACCGATTGCCACGCCGCGCCCTTGAAGCAATTCCAGGGAAAGCATGAAGTGACATTTCATCCGCTTCATTGTGCGTAGAGATACGCTGCGAGGTCTTTGGCTTCCTGTTGCGAGATACCGGTCGCCGGCATCGCAGTCCGCGGGGAGAAGCTCCGGGGCGAAACGATCCATGCGACAAGGTTGTCGGAATTGTTTTCCAGTACGCCCGCGATGTACAGCCGCTTCGACAGCCCAGTGAGAGGCGCGCCTGTCTGGCCGTCGGCTCCCGGTATCCCCTCAATAGTGTGGCAGCCGGAGCAGCCGTATCGTCGGAAGATTTCCGGTGCGCGTGCGGGATCGCCGTCGGTGATCGCTTTGGCTACGGCCGCCCGGCTGTGGTTGTCGCGCGCGATATTGATTGTGGCAAAAGCGGCCGATGCCGCGACGAGGGCAATGCCTATTAATGCGGTCCGGCCTGAGAGAGGTGTCGGCAGGTCAGGCATTTTGAGCTCTTCGTTCACTCGATCCCAGAATCCAGAGCGCAAGCATCGCCATTGCCGCCACCGCATAGATCGTGCCGGCGGGCACCCACATGATCATGCCCGCCAATTGCTGGTCTTCCAGAGGCGTCAGCCCCCAGGCCATAGCGGTGCGGGTCTGCGCGATGTAGAGCACGCGTGGAGCGAGAGCGATCAAGGCACCCAGAATACTCGTGTGAACCATGGTCGCGAACAGATGCCAGGCCGAGGCGCCGTAATCACTCCGCCAGATCATCGCCCACCAGAACAATATCGCTGTCACAAAGAAGCAAAGATGCTGGACGCGATGCAGGGCAGTGTTGGTGACGGCCGCGTCGAACAATACCGGCAGGTGCCAGGCCCAGATCGCGAAGCCATGAACGATGGTCGCATTCAAGGTGCCCGTACACCAGTCCCACGGACCGCGAACCAGGGGCGAACACATCCCTGATGCAGCCACGCGACGCGCTCGTCCTGGCAGCCCCCACATCAGGATGCCAACCGGGCGCGCAAGCACGATCAAAGGTGCCGAGACGGCCATGACCATCTCGTGCTCGATCATATGGAATGTATAAAGGTGCTCACCTAGCCAGTGAAGCGGCGACAGCAGCGCCGCCGCCAGTGTCAGCCAGCCGCTACAGTAGAGCAAAGCTCGCATGAGCATGCCGCCGGGTTGCCGCGCGCGCCGTGCCAGCCTTGTCACGCCCGCTCCGTAGAGTAGTGCAAGCATCGCAAGTGGCACGACGATCCACGGGTCAAACGTCCAGGGATAGCCAGAACCATGGGTCTCGTCGCCGTGCGCCATTGCCGGGGAAGCGATCATGAAGAAGAACAGTATGCGGATCAGCGCTGGCATGGGTCGAGCAGCATCGTGGCCGCCTCCTGCAACGACAACGCAAAGACAAACGCCAGTGCGACCAGGAAACCTGCGTCAACGACAAATCGCTTCGATTTGACCAATCCGTTTGACGTCACCCGAGATGCGGCGACGCCGGCGACCGACGCAACGAGAAGGATGCCGCACAAGGCGGCGGTCCAGGAAAAACTTTGCCGGCAATCGATGTAGGGTGTGATCTGCCCAAGCTGGGTGCTGAGCGCCCAGCTTATGGGCGGCACAAGGAGTCCAGCGTTTGGGAGCCAACTTTTGGTCAAAGCCGTGGAGCCCAATAGAGGCAGGCATACATTGGCAACCAGGTCGCCACGACGAAGTTCCAGTACATCACATTGTCACTGACATCCCCAAAGCGCCGCGGATTGTCGCCATGCCGCGAAAACATGAGGCAAGTCAGCACCAATGTCTCCACCAGATCGGTCAGGATGTGGGTGGTGTGCAGGCCGAGCATGACCCACACGATCGAGCCGTAGGCATTCTGATCCCACTGGATATGCATCGCCGGAAACTCGAAGGCACGCAGGACAAGCGGCGCTATTCCGATCAGGGACATGATGATCAGCCCGATACGCACCTTCCGCAAGTCCTGGTCACGCGCCCAGCGTGCCAACAAGATGTTCGGAAACAAGCTCGCCACCAGCAAAACCGTCAGCGTCGTCCCGGGGAGCAGATCGGGCGGCGGGGCATCCGGAGGCCAGCGTGGTGCCAGGCTCATGAGATAGAGGTAGACGACGATGGAAAGCGCAAAGCCAGTGGCTTCAATAAGCATGAATGCGAGCGTCCCCCACCAGGACAAGCTCGCGGTGCCGAGGCCATGCGGGGGAAGGTCCGTCAGGTCAAGCACCACGCCTTCCTTCATGACTCGTCCTCCGGCACGCCCTTGGGCCAGAACCAGCCAATGAGTGCAATCGCGATTGGTATCGATCCCCAGACCACCGCCCAAGGTGTGAATATCGACCAGATCAGCGTCGCGGTGGTGGCGATTGCCGCCAATAGCGGCCAGATCGAATCCCCGGATGACGCTTCACGCGCCTCCGGGGTCGCTTCAACGATGCTGCTGACCAACAGCTCACGACGGTCGACGCGCAGGCCCGCAGCAACGGGAAGGACATCTCGGCGGTCCGACAGGGGATCAAGGCCGCCGACCACCGGTAGCCGGGCGAAGTTGTACGGCGGTGGTGGGGACGAGGTGGCCCATTCGAGCGTCGAGGCCTCCCAAGGGTTGGACGACGCGACGGCGCCTGTCCTCGCACTGCGTATGACGTCGATGAAAAACAAAAGAAAGCCGCCAGCAAGGATGACCGCGCTGAGGCTGATGAACATATTCAGGCCGGACCATGGCATCTCTGGCTGGTAGGTGTAGATCCGGCGCGGCATGCCCTGCAGGCCGAGGATATGCATGGGAAAAAAAGTCAGGTTGAAGCCCACGAAGATCAGGCCGAACACCCAGCGTCCGAGTGTCTCGCTCATCAACCGCCCAGTCAGCTTCGGGAACCAGTAGTAGAGCGCACCGAGCAAAGGAAAGACCGCGCCGCCGACCAGGACGTAGTGAAAATGCGCGACGACGAAATAGGTGTCGTGGACTTGGGTGTCGAACGGCACAGACGCCACCATCACTCCGGTCAGACCACCGATGACGAAGGTGACGATGAACCCGATTGCGAACAAGAATGGCGTCTTGAAGATCGGTCTGCCTGCCCATATCGTCGCGAGCCAACAGAATATCTGCAGTCCCGCCGGAACCGCGATCGCCATGCTCGAGGCGGTGAAAAAGCTCTCTCCCAACCGGGGAAGGCCGGCGACGAACATATGATGGACCCAAAGCCCAAAGGCCAGGATACCCGTGGCGATCAATGCCATCACCATGGCCAGATGGCCGAACACCGGCCGACGCGTAAACGTCGCGACGATTGTCGATACCATCCCCACCGCCGGCAGGAAGATGATGTAAACCTCCGGGTGTCCGAAAAACCAGAACAGGTGTTGCCATAGCAGTACATCGCCGCCTTCGGCCGGATTGAAGAAATGTGTCTCGACCAGTCGGTCGAGAATAAGGGCCGTGCTTGCGACCATGATCGCCGGCATCGCCAGGATGACAACAAACGACGTGACCAGCATCGACCAGACGAACAACGGGATACGGTCGAGAGACATTCCTGGCGCGCGGTGCTTGAAGACAGTCACGACGATCTCGACGGCTACCGCAAGCGCGGAGACTTCGGTGAAGGTGATCATCTGCGCCCAGATGTCGGCCCGCTTTCCAGCCGCATATTGGGGACCGGAGAGCGGGACATAGGCGAACCAGCCGACATCCGGTCCCGTATCGAGCACAAAGGCGATCCATAGAAGCAAACCGCCGGCGAGATACATCCAATAAGAGAATGCATTGAGACGCGGAAAGGCGACGTTTCTGGTCCCAACCATCAAGGGCACGAGGTAGACCGCCATCGCCTGCATGACGGGCACAGCGAAGAGGAACATCATGTTCGTGCCGTGCATGGTGAAAATCTGGTTGTAGCGATCGGGCCCGATGAAGCGAGCTTCGGGTTGCGCCAGTTGCAATCGCATTAGCAGGGACAGCAATCCGCCAAGCGCCAGGAAGACAAAGGCAGTGGTGATGTAGCGTCGGCCGATGACTTTGTGATCGACCGTGGCAAGGGCACCCCACACGCCCGGCGTTGTCGACCAGATCGCCGCAAGTCGACGGTCGATTTCAGCAGCGTCGAATGCTGTGTCACGAAGCGCGCCGGCATTTCTTGACGTCATTTCAGGCTCTCCATGTAGGCGGAGATATTTTGCAGCTCGACGCTGGTCAGCGGCACCATCGGCATGTTGTTCCCGGGTTTGAGCGTCTGGGGATCGGCAATCCAGGCCGCCAACGAACCACGCGTGGTTTCCAGCAGCCCGGCCGCGATCGTCTGACGCCCGCCGACGTGAGTGAGGTCTGGTCCGGTCGTGCCTTTGGCTGCCGTACCGCGTACCGTGTGGCAGGCCGAACAGGGCTTGGCCAGAAAAGCCACTTGCCCAGCGGCCGCATCCGGATCGGCCGGCGTCAACGCATCACCACGTTGCACCGCAGCCCAGCGTTCAAAGTCGGCCGGCGCCTCGGCGATCACCAGGACTGCCATGTGGCTGTGCTGCAAGCCGCAGAATTCCGCGCATTGGCCCCGATACGCCCCGGGCTTTTCGGCACGCAGCAGCAAACTGTTGGACCGGCCCGGGACAACGTCTTGCTTTCCGGCGAGGCTTGGCACCCAGAACGAATGGATGACATCGACGCCTTCAAGCCGGACCTGGACATCCGTCCCCACGGGGATGTGGATTTCGTTGGCCGTCTGAAAGCCGGGCGAAGCATCGGAGCCGGCGTAGAATACCTGCCACCACCATTGCTGTCCCCGCACCGTGATCGTGAGGGCCGCGCTGCCCGGAACACCAATGTTGCGGGTGGTGTAGAAGCTCGCAATCGTCAGACCGGCGATGATGACAACGCTGGCCGCGACCGCGGCGGACACCACTGTCGTCAGCCGGCCCTCGGAGCTTGCGTCTTCCGCTCCGGCGCGGCGGCTCCGCAGGAGCGCCAAGCCAAGCACGACGATCACCACGATCCAGATCACCGTGCACACGGCGACTATACCGATGATCAGGTGTTCGACATGAATTGCAGGACCGCCGTGCGGATCAAGCGCGGACTGCTTGCCGCTGCAGGCAGATGCAACAGCCATGATTGAAAGCAGAATAAGGCGAACATTTCTCAAGGCGAGGGTCCCTGATCCGGGTGGACGCCTACTGGTCCCTCGTCGAAAAGGATTATCGCCGGACCGCGATTCTCGGCCGGGCGAGTTTGTTTGTCGTCGTTGCGACTGGGTGCCGCCACCTTCGGGCTGTAGGAACCGATCGTCTGGACATATCCCGCAAGCTGCCAAATTTGCTCGATGGTCAGGCGGTCGCGAAACGCGGGCATACCGTGCGGGCGGCCGTCACGAATGGAAGCCACGATGGAAACCATCTCAGGCCCATAAAGCCACCAGCCATCGAGGAAGGACGGACCGACCCCGCCGCGACCGTCACCATGACAGGTACCGCAACCGAACCAGGCATAAAGCCGCTTGCCCTGGCTTAGATTGTAGGCGTCAGCCTCGTATGGCTTGCCAAGTGCGAAATAGCTCTCGGGCGGCGTGCCCCCGATGCCGTTGGACATGAGGCGGAACCGGTCGAGATCAGCTGCAACCGGCGGTTCGAAACGGAGCTCTCTTGGCTGCCGCAAATAGCCAAGCACCCCACCTGCGCTGGCGAGGGACAGGAGAACCGCAACCGCCAGGACCGACTTCGCAATGCTGAAAACCCTCTCTGTCAAGCGTTCCTCTGCCCTGGGGGGTCATCCAAGGGAGTTAGGTGTGATCGGCTGAGACGGACTGGCAAAAGCTTGTAGGACGGCGTCTTCGACTTCGGGTCGTGATGCGCCAAGGGAAAGAGCGGGTTGGTTTCGGGATAATACGCCCCGCAACAGCCCTTCGGGATATTGTAGGGAACGATCTTCAGACCGGTGACCGTGCGGGCGACATTGTCATCGATCGCCGTGGTCACATCGACGATCTCGCCATCGGCGAAGCCTAGTCGGAGGATGTCTTCCCCGTTCATGAATATAATTCGGCGCGTGCCTTCAACGCCGCGAAAGCGGTCACTGTAGCCGTAGATCGTGGTGTTGAACTGATCGTTGGATCGCAGCGTTGCAAGGTGCAGAACCTCGGCCCTGCCAGAGGTTGAGAATTCAGGAAAGAGTTTGGCTGGCGTGATGAAATTTGCCTTTCCGCTTTTGGTCACCCACTTGCGTTCGCGTGCCGGCAGCGGCCTGGCAAAGCCACCCGGTTTGAACATCCGCTCGTTGAAGTCCTTGAAGGTTTCCGGGTACGTCCGCTCGATGGCGTTTCGTATCTCGGCGTAGTTGCCGACCCAGGCGTCCCACGGAACCTTGGTTTCGCCGAGCGAGGCCTTGGCTATCCCGGCGATGATTGCAGGCTCCGATAGCAGCGCGGTACTGGCGGGCCTAGCTTTGCCGCGCGATCCGTGGAAATGGGCAATGGAACTTTCGATGGACACGGCCTGCGGTCCCGTCGCTTGCTGGTCGAGTTCGATGCGACCGAGGCAGGGCAGGAGATATGCAATCTCGCCATGCAATACGTGGCTGCGGTTAAGCTTGGTCGCGATCTGCACGCTCAGACGCAGTTTGCGCCACCCCTCTTCCATGGCGGCGGTATCAGGCACCGCTTTCAAGAAGTTCCCGCCAAGGCCGATGAAGGCGCGGGACTGGCCGTTCATGATGGCTTCGCAGGTTTCGACTGTGGTTCGGCCCGTCCAGCGCGGCGGCTCGAACCCGTAAAGTTCGGAAAGCTTGTCCAGCGGCGCCAGCCCGGGCTTTTCGGTGATCCCGACGGTGCGTTGTCCCTGAACATTGGAATGGCCGCGTACGGCGCAGATATTGGCTCCAGGCTTGCCAATGTTCCCCCGCAGGAGTGCGAGATTGCAAACCATATGGACGTTCTGGACACCCATGAGGTGCTGCGTCAGCCCCATGCCGTATACCATCATGACGGCATCGGATTTCGCATAGGTGGCCGCTGCTTGCATCATCTGGTCGCGGCTGAGCCCGGATACACGCTCCAATTCGCTCCATTTGTGATCGCGGGCAGCTTGGGCAAATTCCTCGAATCCGGCAGTATGCTGCTTGATGAAATCATGATCGAGCACGTGCTTTTTGTCGGCTGAAGCCATCGAGGCGGCGAAAGCGACCATCGCCGCATTGTTCGGGTCCTTCGGCTTGCCGTCCTCTCCCGCCACGCGCCTGTCTCCAGATGCCTTCAGGGCGTCGTCGGCTTCGATGAGCGCCTTGCAGACGCCGAACAACGCCGCGATGTCGCCGCCATTGTTGACCTGATAATATTCCGAGGAAATCTGCGTCTCTTTACCGGTCAGCATCTGGGCTGGCGACTGCGGGTTGACGAAGCGTTCCAAGCCGCGTTCGCGCAGCAGATTGAAGGTAATGATCTTCACGCCACGATTGACGGCATCCTGAAGGTCGTGGAGCAGGCGAGGTGACGACGTACCCACGTTTTGCGCGATATAGAAAATACAGTCCGTGTTTTCGAAGTCCGACAAAATAGCCGTGCCGACAGAGGCGCCGATGCTTTCTGGAAGCGCCACCGAGGAGCTCTCGTGGCACATGTTGGAGCTGTCAGGCAGGTTGTTGCTGCCGTACATGCGCGCGAACAACTGGTACATGTAGCTCGCTTCGAGCGACGCTCGGCCGGAGGTGTAGAGGTCGACCTGATGCGGATCGAGCGCGCGAAGCTCCCTGCCGATTTCGTCGAACGCCTCGGACCAGGCCACCGGCAAATACTTGTCACTGGCCGCGTCCCAGCGCAGCGGTTGGGTCAGCCGGCCTTGTTCCTCCAGATCATGATCTGGCCAGAGCTCCAGCTCGCTCAGCGGCTTTCCGGCGAAGAATGCGGTGTCGGCCCTGCGAGAGGTGATTTCCCACGCGGTCGCCTTCGCGCCGTTTTCGCAGAATTCGAGTGGATGCGGTTGTGAAGGTTTTGCCCAGGCGCAACTGACACACATGTAGCCTTCCGGCCGGTTCTGGGTCGAAAGCAATCTTGGTCCTTTCAAGGGGACGCGTTCTCTCAAAATGATCGCAGCCACGGATTTGGCTGAACCCCAGCCGCCGGCCGGCCCGCTGTAGGGCTTGGAAATGGCCGAGCTAGTCTTTAATGTCATTTTAACCCCATCTGCCTGAGGCACGGCCAGGCTTCTCCTCAAGCGGAGTGGTGATTGATGTCCTGCGCCGACTTGCGTCGAGCTCCCCGGCGCCCCTGGCCTGGTATAGCGTTCACGAGGAAGCTCGCGTGCAGCGGGGCGTACGCCTCTGGGTTTTTCATAACCCGCCTTCTCAGGTCTCCGAACCTATGTTCCAAGCGTCCCAGATAACGCAAGCGCGCCGCACACGTTCCCGCGAGCCAGGTAGGCGGCGGGACGAGAGATCAACGTGCCGATCGAGGTGAGCACGCTCATAGATTGGGTGATTTGCCATCACCAAGAACCTTCGACTGCGACGCAGGTTCCCCGAGGAGATTTCGTGGACATCGGTCGCATTGGCTAGTCAGCTAGGCGCAGGACGGCTAGTGCCGTCGACGCAGGGGCAAGCGGCTTCCGACGAGACCGGCTGCCCCCGCGGATCCCAAAGCCTCTTGCGCTCCATTCAACGAAAAACTCGACGTGCTCGAGATGCGAGACCTTTCCGCAGGTCTGGAGTTTTCAGGAACCTAGTGTGCACCCCGGCATTGAGAGAGTTCAACCTGCTCCTCGATCCTTGGGAAAATCACAATGGTAAAGACGGCAAAACGGCCCTCAGGCAAGTCCGCGATAATCCATGACCAAAAGCTTGTGCGGGGCAATGGGGGAGAGCTTCACCAGATCGCAGGGGATGACAACGCAGTGCTCACCACTGCGCAGGGCGGCTTGGTCTCGGATGACCAGAACTCGCTGAGGATCGGCGAGCGGGGGCCGACGGTCCTGGAAGATTTCCACTTCCGCGAGAAGATTTTCCACTTCGACCACGAGCGGATTCCCGAGCGTGTCGTGCATGCTCGTGGCTACGGCGCGCACGGCTATTTCGAAACCTATGACTCGCTCGCCAAATACACCCGCGCCGACATCTTTCAGCGCGCCGGCGAGAAGACGCCGGCCTTCGTCCGGTTCTCCACCGTTGCCGGATCCAAGGGCTCGTTCGATCTGGCGCGCGACGTCCGGGGCTTCGCGGTCAAGCTCTACACCAAAGAAGGGAACTGGGACATCGTCGGCAATAACATCCCGGTCTTCTTCATCCAGGACGCCATCAAGTTTCCGGACATGGTGCATGCCGTCAAGGAGGAGCCGGACCGGGCCTTTCCCCAAGCCCAGTCCGCGCATGACAATTTCTGGGATTTTATTTCGCTGACGCCCGAATCCATGCACATGATCATGTGGGTGATGTCGGATCGCGCTATCCCGCGCTCCTTCCGATTCATGGAAGGGTTCGGGGTGCACACCTTTCGCTTCCTGAACGCGAAGGATGAGTCGACCTTCGTCAAGTTTCACTGGAAGCCGAAGCTTGGCCTGCAGTCGGTGGTCTGGAACGAGGCCGTGAAGATCAACGGCGCCGATCCGGATTTCCATCGCCGCGATCTGTGGCAGGCAATCCAGTCGGGCAATTTCCCTGAGTGGGAGCTGCGGGTTCAGCTCTTCGACCAGGCCTTCGCCGACAGTTTCGCTTTTGACGTCCTGGATCCGACGAAGATCATTCCGGAGGAAGAGCTCGAGCCAATTCCTGTCGGTCGCCTCGTTCTCGACCGCATGCCGGACAATTTCTTTGCCGAGACCGAGCAGGTAGCATTCATGACGCAAAACGTTCCACCTGGCGTCGACTTCTCGAACGACCCGCTGCTTCAGGGGCGGAACTTCTCGTATCTGGACACGCAGCTGAAACGCCTTGGCAGTGCGAACTTCACCCATATTCCGATCAATGCGCCCAAATGTCCTTTCCACCACTTCCAGCAAGATGGGCATATGGCAATGCGCAACCCTGTTGGCCGGGCGAACTACCAGCCGAACTCTTTCGGAGAAGGACCCAGGGAGTCACCACAGCGCGGATTTCGGTCTTTTGCGGACGCGGAGGAAGGCCAGAAAGTCCGCCTGCGGGCGGAAAGTTTCGCCGATCACTACAGCCAGGCGCGGCAATTCTTCAACAGCCAGACGCCACCCGAACAACGTCACATCGCAATGGCTTTGACCTTCGAACTGAGCAAGGTGGAGACCCCAGTCATCCGCGAGCGGATGGTCTCGCATCTCCTCAATATCGACGAAGGATTGGGCGTGACCGTCGCTGGCAAGCTCGGCATACAAGAAATGCCCAAGCCGGCGGATGCCGCTGTCGTGCCAAGGGACGATCTCGAACCCTCACCGGCGCTCAGCATAATCGAGAATGGGCCAGACAGTTTCGCGGGACGCAAGGTCGGCGTGCTGGTGAGTTCCGGCACCGATGCCGCGTTGCTGAAGAAGCTGCAATCGGCGATTGAGAAGGAAGGTGCGACGATAGAGGTGGTTGCCCCGAAAGTCGGCGGTGTCGAAGCCGGGGATGGAAGCTGGATCGAAGCCAGGCATATGATCGACGGAGGACCCTCCGTCCTGTTCGATGCCATAGCTGTCCTGTTGTCGGAAGAGGGAGCAGATCGGCTAGCCAGAGAGTCAGCAGCGCGGGACTTCGTGGCGGACGCCTTTGCTCATCTCAAGTTCATCGCCTTTGTCCAGTCTTCCTCCCCGCTTTTTGTCAAAGCCGGGGTTGCAACCGACGCAGACGAAGGGCTGATATCGCTCGACGGAGTGAGCGGGATAAACACGTTCGTGCAATCCTGCCGGAGACTGCGTCTCTGGGGGAGGGAACCGGCCGTCAAGCTCTAGAAGAGGGTGGGGACGACTGTTGTCTCGGTGAGACCTTCCCTGCATCTCAGCTCAGAAACAGTTCCCTCGGCATCCACTTGGGCACCACCGAAGCGGCACGGTAAGCGCCTTGGCCAGGGCGCTAGCGACCCCGCGCGCGGCTCGGCGGATGAGTCGCAGGAATCGATCTCGCTAATTTAGTGAAAACGGATGGAACCTGATGGTCGCCGGTAAGTTCGATATCCAATCGAGGAGATTGCTGCCATGAACAGCGTCATTTACCTGATCGGCTTTGTCGTCGTCGTGCTTGCGATCCTCTCCTTCCTCGGAATCCATTAGGAGATCCCATGCAGCGCGAAGACGATCACGGCCGTAAGCCGGCCGATTTCGAAACAGCCAAAAGCGAACTGTCCGAAACCTTCCAGCAGGCAACGCAGACCGCGACAGAAGCGCTGCATAGTGCTCGCGATGAACTCACCAGAAAGGCGAGCGACTATGCCTCGGAAGCAAAGCAGGCGTTGTTCAACAAGGCGGAGGGAACACAACACGATGTCAGCGCCAACCTGAGGGTCTTTGGCGGAGCGCTGCGAGCGGCAAGCGAACACCTTGCCAACAACGATCAACGAACCGCATCGAAGTTCGTCCTCGATGCCGCGGGCGGCCTCGAACGGCTTTCAACTTCATTACGGGACAAGCCATGCGAAGAGGTTCTTGGCGAGATCCAATCGTTCGGCCGCGAAAATTCCGGGGCGCTGATCGCCGGTTCAGTGTTGGCAGGCTTGGCGCTGGGGAGGTTCATCAAGAGCTCATCACGCCCTGTCGAAAGTTTTGGATCGCGGCCGTCGGGGACAACTGAACCGACGCAGCCCCGCTCCAGCCCGGCTGGCGATGACCGGGGCCGCAAGCACGGAGGAGAGCCATGATCGGTAATCAGGACAATCGCGGTCTCACCACCCTCATCGGCGATCTGGCACAGCAGGTCACGACGCTGCTTCAAACCGAAAGCCGGCTATTGCGGGCTGAGATGTCGGAAAGCCTGAGCAAGGTCGGCGCGGGTGCGGTCGAGTTTTTGGGCGGCGCGATTTGCATTCTCGCCGCCTTGATCGTGCTCTTGCAAGCTCTCGTGATCGCATTGGCGAATGCCGGTCTGGGACCGGGGTGGTCCTCGCTTCTCGTCGGTATCGCTGTCGCAATCCTGGGCATCTTTCTGTTGCGCAGCGGCACAGCAAGCATGGCCCCTTCTGAGCTGACGCCGGATCGGACACAAGACCAACTCAAGCGTGACGCACGCGTGATCAAGGAACAAATAAAATGAGCGAGAAATCCGCAGCCGAGCTGGAACGAGATGCCGATATCGCCCGGGCGAAAGTCGTGGACACCGCTGATTCCATCCGCAGCAGGATGACTCCCGGTCAATTGATCGATGAATTTACCGGAATGTTTGCCGGCGGTGAGGGAGCCGCCATGCTTGGCAATCTCAAGGCGCAGGTCAGGGACAACCCGCTGCCGCTAACGTTGGTTGGAGCCGGCCTGGCCTGGCTAATGCTTGGCAACGGGGCGTCAGCGACCACTTCAGCGGCTGGCAACCATACAGGCATGAGGCCAAGCGACTCCCTGTCCGACCGACCCGTCGATGAGCTCAATGAGGACAGCGAAGGTTCCGGAATTGCGGCGATGCTCTCCGATACTGCGGACTCAGTTGCATCAGCTGCAAGCGATGCGATCACAACTGCGGCCAACGCCGCAACGGGCGCAATGGAAGGGATCACGGGTTCGGCCGGGCAGCTTGGATCAGGCGCTAGTGAGATGAAGGCCCGGGCACGTCAATCGGCACAGGATATATTGGAACGAGAACCGCTGGCAGTCGCAGCAGTTGGCCTTGTCCTTGGCACTGCGCTGGGCACGATGCTGCCCCGCACGACCACGGAAGATGAACAGCTTGGCGGCTACAGCGACAAACTTCGCGACACCGCAGAGAAGGCTTTCGAAACAGGCCTCGAGCAGGTAAAGCAAGTCGCCGCCGAAGCCTACGACACTGTCAAGGAAGAGGCCGACCGGCAAGGCTCTGGTGGAGATGCCGCCACGCTAGCAGGCCAGGTCGGCAAAGTCGTGAAATCGACGGTAGAAAAAACCGAGGAAGCCATACGCGACCGGTTGCCCGAGTCGTCGGAGGGGTCTTCCCAAGGTGCGTCATAGCGTCCCCGCAACCTGGTCTAACGCTGTCCGTCACTCTGGCGAAGAGAATCTGACTCTGCAAAGCAGCCTCGTCCAACCCGGTCATGAGGTGGAACCGCGTCAAGATACTCTCCGACCATTGTAGCGGCATATAGCTGGCCCGCCAAAAGGTTGCCCTTGCCACACGTGAGAACAGCCTCCGCCTAGTCGCCCTTTGCGCGTTTGCTCAACTGCCGAGTTATACCTACATCGGCTGTGAGCCAGCCGCGCAGGTCCTGGAAAGTGTCTCAGTTTGAATTTCAGAAAATTGATGTGGCGTTTGAAGCCCTAGGCGAAACCGCCTATGCTTAGCGGAAAGCACGGGGATGTATGATGTCGGAACGCGCACGCCAACTGTTCGACAAATACGTTGCCAGCAGTCTGAACCACCCAGACCTGAAGGGATTGAGCATGGGAACCCATTTGTTCAACCTGAACATGGCAGCGAGTGAGGCGCGCATCCCTGCATCAGAGATGATCGAAGAACTTGGTCCGCTGGCCCAAGCCCTCATTGCTGCTAAGATAGCCTGAATGCCGACGTGATCGGCCCCGCCGCCCGCGTCATGCGCATTGCCACTGGGTGCCGACAACACGCGGATGACGGCAAGAGCGCCGCCGCCAAACCTTGCTTTCGGAAAGGGGCAGCGCGAACGGGGCGCGCCGAAATACGCCATGGGCTCCTCAGCAAAGCCGCCTTTTGACCCGGCGTCCGGCGGTTGTAGTCGTGCGGCCTGGCATGGACCCTGAACAGGAACAGGGTGGCGACCATCGCCCAGCCGCCAACCGCCGCCCCCGGCCGCTGCACAATGCTCTAGCACCTGGTCGGCGATGGCGACGGAGGATTGCTCGTCGGTGCGGTGCTGGCAGACATCGAAGTCGGGAAGTCGACCGAGCGATAGTTCGGGATTTCCAATAGCGATTCCAGCCCGGCGAGATCTCGATCTCGTCGGAGGCCTTGCGGTTGCCCGACTCGAGAAAGGCAACGCCTCGATCTGGCGGATGCGTCAGCAAGTTGCGGCTCTCGTAGCCGATCAGCCGCTTCACCGCTTGCTTGCTTCGGATTTTCAGGGTGCCGGCAGGGTTTGTCGTTCAATCCTCCGCAGATTGCGCCGCCAGACTCCTTCTACATCGAGAACCGTACAAAGAATGACCCTACGAGGAGGCCAGCGCCAAACGCTGGCCTCCCCAGTCAAATGTCTGGGTTCAATAATCGCCGTTGTAGTACCGGTCGTCGCAGGGCGCGGTGTAGATGCGGCCATAGCGATCCTGATAGCGGCAGAGCTGCTCGCCGCGGCGCTGCGGCGTCGTGGCCGAGCCGACGACCGCGCCGAGCAGCGCGCCGCCCGCCGCGCCGATGACCGTGCTCTTGGTGTTGCCGCCGATCGCCTGGCCGACCAACGCGCCGCCGGCGCCGCCAACCAGCGCGCCGGTGGTGGCTCGCTGCTGGCTTTCGGTCTGCGTTTCGCAGCCGGCAAGTGCCGCGGTCATGAGCACGGCCAGAATGGCCTTCTTGATGATCATCTCTAGAACTCCTCTGAAGCGCCCCAGAGACTGAAATTGGGGGCGAATGGTTGCCAGTTGCTGGCGCATTGCGGCGGAACGTAGGCGGTTTTCCTCACGAAGTAAGACATGGTTTCTCGGCTCTTGAGGATCGTGGTCGCCAAAGTGCAAACGCCCTGCGCGAACAGCACGATAACGCTTCGGCTTGAATCAGGTTGCGAAAGCGCCAGGCCGCCTCGGTCCGCATCGCCATTTTCGCAGCGGCAGTCAGAAAGCCGGAGGGGCTGTAACCATGACGTTCCGCTTGGTTGATCTGGTGGAGGACATCCTCTGGAATGGTGACGATGACCCGCACCAGCTTCATTCGGCCTTCAAGCAACCAATGAGCGACGCCGCCGGATTGTCCCGATCGGATACGGATACTCTCACTGGCCATCCCGCAAGCGCCGGCTGTTGGGGGCTGAAGTTTCGGTGCTGATCCGGGTGCTGCCCCATAATGCAACGGTTCGCGATATTTCTTTGCGCGGCCTGGGAAGCAGGCACCGCCCATGCTACCCCCAAACGAACTTGTGGCGGCGCGAGGGTATATCAACCGCCTGATGGACAGTCCCAAGGTGGTGCGGTATCTCGCCCATCGTTTCCCAGAACAATTTGCGGCATTTCAACAGGGACTGGAGACAACTCCCAGATTCCCTGTTTTAGAAAATCCTTAATTGCCCTACGGTAATGTCATTAGTTGGCGGTGGGGACCCGTTGTTGAACGTGGGGTAGCGGCGTTGCCAGGCAGCGCATGCATGGTTGGGCAAAATGGGGTTGGCGTTATTTGAGATCGGCGAGTGCCAAGGCTGCGGTGGCACCGGCACGATGTTTGATTGTCCGAGATGGCGAAGCTCGAATGGTCATTGCTGCCCGGCGGGCACGCATCAGCACAGATGTCCTGGAATTACCGTGACATGCGCTGAGTGCGATGGCACCGGCGGGGTGAAGAAGCCTGCGGGATATGCGGAATCGAACGCCGCCTGACGATAGCCGGTGGCAACTTAGCATAGCCTGCTCTTTGCTAAGGCGACTCCATAGGAACAATAAGGTGGGGCGATCCTCGCAGAAGGTCGCCACCCAAGCAGCACCGGGCAACTAAGCCAATTCCTGGCGACGCCGGAGCGGCTGCATCTAAGCATCGTCGGCCCGCTGACATCGCCATTGTGCGACACTACCGATCCTCCAAGTCCTGCATGTTGAAGACAGTGCGTGACGTCACGGGAAGGGAGTCGCGTTCGTCCGGTGGAACGGCACAGGGCCGGTGAACTAGGTAAGATCGATCATATGCCTGATCAGGTCATCGGGCGTAACTGGTTTCACGAGATGCTGATCGCCCGAATTTCGCTGTCCATCATACCGGGTGACACTGCTTGTCCGGCAGGCATCGACCTACCCGGCGCCGAAAAAGGTTGACCAACGCTGTGTGACCCGCCTCCTTCCCGTCACGGAAGGGGACGATCAGCCGTCGTGCCTGCGGAAATGTGCGACCGCCTCGGTCAACGCCTTGGGGTCAACGGGTTTCGACAATCTGGGCGACTGCCGGAACGCATCGGGAAAGACGGTCGAGCTGTCATAGCCGGTCAGGAACAGGAAGGGGATGCCGCGCGCGGTCAGCAATTCGGCTATCGGAAAGCTCCGCTCGCCATTCAGATTGACGTCCAGGACGGCGCCATCGAGTTCGACGCCATCGATCTCGCGCAGGGCCTGCTCCACCGAGGCGGCGGGCCCGATCACCTGGCATCCCGAATCCGTCAACTGATCGGAAAGGTCCAGCGCGACAAGGAACGCATCCTCGACGACGAGAACGTTGAGCCCTGAAAGAGACGTTTGCTCATTCATACCTTGCCTGGAGCAGGCAGGGATAAATAGTCGATCATTGCCGACTTGGGCAGCGGAATGCTCAACAAGCACTCCAGGCCGGCCCTTTTGAAACGCAGATCCACATTTCCACCTAGCTCGTACTCCAAACTCTGCTGGATGAAAGTGGTTCCAAAGCTTGTCTTCGACGGCTCCTTCACCCTCGGTCCGCCGCTCTCTTTCCAGGCGATCGACAGCATTTGCGATCCATCGACGCGCCAGGAAACCTCCACGCGGCCTTTTTCGGTGGAAAGCGCGCCGTATTTGGCGGCGTTGCTGGCCAGCTCGAAGAAGACCAGGCCGAGCGTGGCAGCCGCGCTGGCATTGAGCTGGAACGGCTCGCCCTGAACGACGAGGCTCTGGCCTTCCTTGCCGCCATAGGGAGACAGGGTCGCCCGCACCAGCTTTTCGAGATCGGCGCCTCCCCATTGGTAGGAAGCCAGCAACTCGTGCGTGCGGGCCATCGCCTGCAGGCGAGCGTGGAAGGCGCTCGCGAAATCGTTGAGCGTGCCCGATGAACGCACCATGCGAGAGGTGAGCGCGGTGACAGTGGCGAGGATGTTCTTCACGCGATGCTGCAATTCGTGCAGCAGCCGCTCCTGGTTGCGCTCGGCATCCTTGTGGCTGGATATGTCGATTACGGCAGCAATCGCTCCGCGCACCTTGCCAAGCTCGTCGAACAGCGGATTGGCCGACATCATGACGTCGACGCTGCCGCCCTTGGTGCGCGCGATCCGCGCCTCGAAACCGGGAATGGGCTTGCCTGTCCGCATCGCCTTCAGCAAGGGTTGATCAGCGGCGTCGACCACGGTGCCGTGCATCATCAGCGGCAGGATGGCGGGCATGGAACTGAGCTTGCCGTCCGTGGCGGGCCGACCGGCGAGCTCCACCGCGTGGCGGTTGCCGCGGATCTCTTCGCCGTTGCCGTCCTCGGCAATGAAGATGCCGACAGGCACAAGATCGAGCAGGGTTTCCAGGCTTTCGACGCGGTTGCGCAGGTCGTGCGAAAGCGCGCCGATCTTTTCTTCCGCCCGGGCGATCTGGGTGACGTCGACAAAGGTGACGACCACGCCGGCGATGACATTGTCGACGGTGCGGTATGGCATCACGCGCATGATGTAGCGTCTGCCATTGTCGATGCCTTCCACCTGCCGCTCGATGGTGCCAAGCTTCTGCAGCACCTGCTCAATGTCGGACTGCAGGCCGTCGGCGAGAAACCGCGGACGGACATGCGCGAGCGGCCGGCCGACATCGCTTTCGACCAGCCTGAACAGGTCCCGCGCCGTCGGCGTGAAGCTCTTGATGCAGAGGTCGCGGTCGAGGAACACGGTCGCGATCTGCGTGCTTTCGAGCAGGTTCGCCATGTCGTTGTTGGCGCGACTGAGCTCGTCGACGCGGATGTTGAGCTCGGCGTTGACGGTCTGCAGTTCCTCGTTGATCGACTGCAGCTCCTCCTTCGAGGTCTCCAGCTCCTCGTTGGAAGACTGCAGCTCCTCGTTGATCGAAGACAGCTCCTCGTTGGAGGATTTCAACTCCTCATTGGAGGATTCGAGCTCCTCTGTCGTGATCTGCAGGCGCTCCCTGGTCTCCCTTAGCTCCTTCTCGAGCTGGCTGACATTGGCGCTTTCGACATCGTCGGTGGTATGGACGGGCTCGCTTTCGGACTCCGGCTTGATACCGCCGACATCACGAAACACCAGCATATAGAGTGGGTCCGCACCGCTCTCGGTCGGCAGCGGTTGCACGACAAGGCTGATTGTTTGGCGGCCGCCGTTGGTGCCGACTGTGATCTTGTTCTGGATCGCCACCTGGCCCGTGCTCACCGCCTTATGCAGAGCGGCCCTCAGGTCCATCCGCAGGCCGCGCCGGGCCATGGAAAAGACGTTGGAGTCGGGAGCGCCGGCGGCGAGCTCCAGATATTTCCCGGTGCCGCCCGAGCTGTGGATCAGCTCGCCGGCCGCGTTGATGACTACATAGGCGGGCGAATAGCGGTCGAGCAGCAGCCGTTCGGCGCTCTCCTGGAGGGTTCCGCCGGTCGCGCGTTGGCGCACATGAGGGGCCTGCCGGGTCGCGGCGGCGAGCGGGAATTCGGGCAGCCGCTGCGCCGTGACGCCAGCACGCTTCTGGAACAGGCGGCTCGGCTTGTCGACTGTCGAGAACAGGCGCACGTGACGAGTGACGTTCTCGGAGGATCCGAGGAAGAGATAGCCGTTGTTGCGCAAGGCGTAGTGAAAGATTGGAACGATCTTCTCCTGCAGTTCCGGACCCATGTAGATTAGAAGGTTGCGGCAGGCGACCAAGTCGAGCTTGGAAAAGGGCGGGTCGCGCAGCAGATTATGCGACGAAAACAAGCATACCTCGCGAAGCTCGGACGCGACACGATAAGTGCCGTCCTCGCGCGAGAAGAATTCCTTCAGCCGCTTCGGCGTGATGTCGGTTGCGATGGTCGCGGGATAACGACCGGCGCGCGCCACTTCCAACGCACGCTCGTCGATGTCGGTGGCGAATATCTGCAGGTTGGGCGAAGCGGCACCGCGCGGCGCGTTCTCCTTGAGCAGCATGGCGATCGAATAGGCTTCCTCGCCGGTGGCGCAGCCCGGCACCCAGACCCTGATCGTCTCGTCGGGCTTGCGGCCCTCGAAGAGCTTTGGAACGACAAGCCGCTCCAGCGCATCGAAGGCATGCGCGTCGCGGAAGAAGCTGGTCACACCGATCAGGAGATCCTGGAACAGGAGATCGACCTGCTGCGGCTCCTCGCGCAACCGTTCGTAGAAGGCGGCCGGATCGTCGATCTGCAGCACCTGCATGCGGCGCTGGATGCGCCTCAGGATGGTGTTGTCCTTGTAGCCGCTGAAATCATGGCCCGTGCGCATGCGAAGCAAGGCGGCGATCCGCGAAAGCTGTTCGGCGACGTCGCGATTGTGGCGATCGCGCTCGCCGTCAGAGCGGCTCGAATGGCGAAAATAACTCACCAGCTTGCCGGCCATGTCCTCGGCCCGAAGCACCATGTCGACGAGGCCGCTCTGGACGGCGCTACGCATCATGCCATCATATTCGGCGCTTTCCTGCGCCAGCGTGAGCCCGCCGCGTTCCTTGATCGCCCGCAGGCCAATCGTGCCGTCGCTGCCGGTTCCCGAGAGAATGACCCCGGCGGCGTTTTCGGACTGCTCGTGGGCAAGCGAGGTGAAGAAGTCGTCGATCGGCGTTCGCCGGGCGCGCGTGGTCGCCATCTTGGCGACGTGAAAGCGATGGTCCTCGACAGTCACCGAAACCCCTGGCGGGATCACGTAGATCTTGTCCGGCTCGATCTCTATGCCCTCGGCTGCGGTCTGCGTTTCGATCGAGGTGCAGCGCTGGATGATGCTAGCGAGCACGCTTTCATGCTCGGCGTCGAGATGCTGGATCACCACATAGGCAAAGCCACTGTCGGCCGGAACCTCGGGAAAGAATTTTTGCAATGCCCCGATGCCACCTGCCGATGCGCCTATACCGACGATTGGGAAGGACCCATTGACAGGCGCTCCCGTGCCGTCGCTTGGATTACCTCGCCTTTTCCTTCCCGTTGCCTTCCTGGGTGACTGCGCCATCGTCCGTTACCTGCACCCGCCTGCTTTCCAGGATGCGCTCGATGACAGCGGCATCCGCTTCATATTCCCTGGCTCGCTCATCCAGCTGTGTGGCGAGTTCGGAGCGGAACTTTTTCTTTTCGCGTTCGGACATCCGCCGGGCAAACGCCGCCCGTTGCTGGTGTGAGCGCAGCAAGCTCCACAATATCTCGTCTGCCTCGACCGCCTGCGCTTCCATCATCGCGTCAGCGGTGAAGGCATGGCCGGTATGGCACCGATAGCGAACCATGTCACCATCTTCGATCTCCCACAGCGGCCCGTGGCATTCCGGACATGTAAACACCGACAATTCGCCGAGTCGATCTTCATCTTTCATGGTCGAATGCTCCTGAGCGGCGACCGCCGCTTCCAGCCTGACGCTTGACGGGGCGGGCAAGGTTTTGCCGGCCGGCTCTGCCGCCAGTTTTGCCAGGCAGACGCCCAGTTCAGCCGCGGGCAGGCAGTGGTCGACCTCGACATGGTGCAGCGCGCTTTGCACCATGGCCGGCACCAGCGTGTCCTTCGGATGCTGGACGAGGGCCAGCCCGCCGACCGCCTTGATCGCCCTCAGGCCCGCCGTGCCGTCGGAAAGCGAACCCGACAACAGGACACCGATGACGGCAGCGCCGTAGCTCAGCGCGGCAGAGCGGAAAAGCGGGTCGATGGCCGGCCGGGCAAGGTTTTCGCGCGGTCCGCGCCGCAACATCATGTGGTCGCCATGGAGCAGAAGGTGGAAACCGGGCGGCGCGACGTAGATCCTGCCGGTCCTGAACGTGGCGCCGTTCTCGGCGACCAACGTCTTGAGCCGGCCGGCGCGATCGAGGATCTCCGCCAGATAGCTGACCTGCCCGACATGCAGCACCACGAACACCGCCGCCGCCAGATCGGACGGCAGGTCGCCGACGATCTGTTTCAGCGGCTCGACCCCGCCGGCAGACGCGCCGATGACGATGACGAAGCGGTTGCGCGGCGCGGGCGTCACCTGTCGCTCAAGGCGTGTCTCATCCTCGCTTATGGCTGAAACAGGGTTCTGATCTTCGGCCATTGCACCATACCAGGGTCACGGAATGCGCCCTCGGCCTCGGATCAACAATGGGGGAGGGGGGACTTATGTTCCATGGCGCGCCTGACCTGCCTTCACAAGGAAGCAATGGATGGGGTAGGAGGCAAGAGCATTACGACGAAACGGTGATCACGCCAGGCAAGGGCGAGCGATGGTTCTGCGCTGAAGCCGCAGCGCGCACGGCGGGCTGGCGAAAGGCGCGGCGATGAAGCAATGGAGACCTTTGGAGAGGTCGTCAGGATGCCCTCGACCTCGCGGGGGATGACCGGTAGGTCCTCGATGTCCTGCATGGCTTTGGACAGGATCGCTGTTGCCGCTTGCATGTCCGCATCGGAAGCGATGTCACGGCAGGTGCGGGGACCGCTAGCCTTCTAGCAGCCTTTCCGGTCCGACCAATTCCTCTAATCCGAGCAATCCGAGAAGGATCAGCGTCGTCGCCGACAGTTTCGGCGCGTATGCCTTAGCGACGGGCGATCAGCTGACAGAGCTGGCGTCAGCCGCGGTCATAACCATCTTGGCTTAACCGGTCGCGAGGCGGTACAACACTCTCCCGCCCGGCAGGTAGACGGCTCGTCGCCAAGCGACGGTCCTTTTGCTGCGTTCCCACAGGCTTCGATACCCCTCGTGGGCCGGGGCCAAGCCGCCGCCCTCGATCGCCAGTCAGGCATTCGTCCAAGCGCTTGTTCTTAGCGGCGATGCGCGAGCCCGAACGGTTGAACCCTATTCACGAGACAGGCACGGATGAATGGGATTTTCGTTCAACTGGAAAGCGAATCTTTAGAAAGACCGGACATGTTTTGCCTATTCCGCCACCGCGCTTGGTTGGAAAACCGTTAGGGGAAAGCGTCCAAAAGGCCTAAGGTTGTGACAAATCTGGTGCCCTCCGACGAGCAGCATGACCCCGCCATAGGTGCAGAAGTTGACCAGCTTCTGGCTCGCCGCACGCGCGACATCCGTCTCAAAGGCGAGATCATGCGCCTGTTCAGGGCGCGTGTCTGGTCACAGACCGCGAAGATCATACGTGCATGGATGATCTGGGTGGCTTTGTTGGATGTGCTCACCCTGACGGTCAACATGGTGATCCTTCCAGGCGCGGTCGCCACTAGCATGCTTCTGCCGGCCGCAATCATTCCTCCCGTCGCGACGGCCGTGGTCCTTCTCTGGCGAAAACCGCAGGCACCGTGGGTCGAAGCGTCCTCGCTCATCACAGGGATGTTCCTGATCTTGTTGTCAGTCGCATTGGTCGGCGTAAGAGCTGGTGGCGAGTTCTATGAACGGCAATTGAATGTCATGCTGTTCGTGGCCATTACCGCGATCATCATTTTCGGTATCCCGCTGGCCTGGACGGTGGCCATCGCCGGGCTGGCGCTCGGGCTGTATCTCGTGTTTCAGCTTCAGAACCCCGCCATCGAACATGGGAGCGCGGCCGCTGGGACGCTGTTCTTCGCCAGCGGTATCTTCGCAACAGTCGCCGCGCGACGCATCATGACAATTCTGGCGCAGAAGACTTTCCTGTTTGAGCTTCGCGATCGGCGCAGGGTTGCCGAACTGGCCAAGGCGAACCAGCGGTTGGAACTGTTGGCAAGGACCGATCCGCTCACCGGCCTCGCCAACCGGCGCTGGATGACGGAAACGCTCAGCCGCATCTGGGGAAGCGACAAACGCTGCCTTGACGGTGCGGCACTGCTCATGTGCGACATCGATCACTTCAAGAAGCTCAACGATCACCTCGGCCATGCCGAAGGCGACCGCTGTCTTGTCGAGGTCGCCGGGATTATCCAGGAAAACGTCAGGCGCGATCACGATCACGTGGCCCGCTACGGCGGCGAAGAGTTCCTCGTGCTTTTGCCCGGGGTGACGGAGGAAGAGGCGAGCGCCGTGGCCGAACGCATTCGAACGAGCGTTGAGGCCGCAGCCATTCCCAACCCGGGCACTCGCGCGCGCCGCGTTACTCTCAGCGTTGGAGTTGCAATGCAGACCGCGGACGAGGCCATCTCACCGGAACAGCTACAGCGCCACGCCGACGAAGCGCTCTATCTCGCGAAGGAAAGAGGGCGCAATCGAATTGTGCTCCGAAGACCGGACTCTGAGGAGTGTAAACCTGTTCGTTGGGCACAGTGATGCCGCCAAAGGCCCCGGTTCGGGTCCGGCCGGGTGAGCATCCATCGTCGCTCGTGTCGCCTTCGCGCTCATCGGTGCCGATTTGCCGAATGCGTGGAGTCGTCGATCTTAACCGCTGCAGGCTTGGCGGCCTTTGAAGTTTTGGATATGGAGTCCTAGTGGCGAACGATCAGCGGAGCGGCTTGTGGACCGCCTAGAGTTGAGGCACGCGCCGTTCTACTCGACCATCTTCCAGTACGAGTCCTTGCGGATCACCTTGCCGTCGCGGAACGTGTAGAAGTCGCAACCGCGGACTTCCTTTCTCGTCCCGTCGCGGGCAGTGCCGGTGAGGAGCCATTTCGAGATGCCGGTATTGTTTGCCGCATCCACGAAATGCTCGCCATTGCCATAGTGAACATCGGGCAAGCCTTCGAAACGCGTGGCCAGCGCGTCTCGGACATTTGCCTTGCCTTCGACGCGGGAACCCCATGGTTTGTTGCCCCTGGGCATCTCCAGGACGCAGTCGTCGGCAAAGCACGCCATGATGCGATCGAGATCATGGGCGTTGAAGGCGTCGCATAACTCCGTCAGCGTCGATCGGATGTCCATTCGCCCGTCTCCTCCCGTCGGATAACTGGTAACGTGCACGTTCGATGATCGAAGTAGGTCACCGGCGGCGATGCCGGTCAAGGCCTCCGAGAAACGCATGCCCGCTCATGGCCAGCCGCATCATCGCCGCCACGCTGCGTGGTCTCTCCTACATCGCCGCCAATCTGCGCCCCGAGGACCGAGCCGAGATCGATTGCCAGCTCGACCATTGGTCGCCGGCGTTGCTGGCACTCACTGCCCCTGCACGGCTCTGGAACTGGTGATATTGGCGCCGGCATGCCCGGCGGGTGAAGCGGCGATGATACGAGGGCCACTAGGGGAAGATCGGCAGTTCCGGCCTTCCACCTTTCCACCCGGATCGCCTCAAACCTCCACTCATGTTGCACTGCGTAAAATTTGTTGCATTGCGATATCAGCGCACCTGCTCGAAACTCCTCGCGGCGGGGTTTTCTGACAAGGTTTTTGGCGTGTCAGTATCACCCCGGCCACCGGCCTGCCTCGATGAACGATTTGCATTGCTGACGCTCCCGCTCTCAGGGAGTTCGGCATGACCCGATCCCGTGTCGAATGCCTGGACGGGCTTCGGGCGCTTGCCGCGATGTGGGTGCTTGTCGGGCACTGTCTGCTTCTGACCGGCTGGCGTGTTCCGATCCTGGGCGAACCGGATCTCGGCGTTGATCTCTTCATCATGCTGTCCGGTTTCCTGATGGTGCTCCACTACCAGCTTCGCCAGGACAAGGAGCCTTGGCAAAAGCCGGAGACCTGGCTGAAATTCTGGACGCGCCGCTATTTCAGGATAGCGCCGCTATTTTATGTCATGCTTTTCCTGGCGCTGGCGCTCGGCCCCTCTCTCTACGAATCCAGGACGGTCATCGACGACTTCCTGCTGAGATCGCATCAGGCGCCCGAGCGTTACCTCGACAACGGCCTGAAGAACATCGTCGCCCATCTTCTGTTCCTGTTTGGCCTGTTGCCGAATTTCGCCTACCGCACGCCGCTTCCCGACTGGAGCCTGGGGCTGGAGATGCAGTTCTATGCGGCCTTTCCGGCCGTCATGCTGCTTGTCCGCAGGCTCGGTTGGATAAAGAGCGCCGTCCTGATCGCGGCGCTCGGCAGCCTCGTCGTGTTTGTGATGGAGCAAATGTCGGTGCATTTTCCGATGCCGTCGTTCCTGGCGCTGAAGATGCAGGTGTTCCTGTGCGGGATGCTTTTGGCCGGCGTTCTGCATCCGAGCCGGCCACGGCCCATTCTCTATCTGGCGTTGGCCATGCTGTTGGCGGCGCTGCCCTATGGCGGCGAATATGGGCTGGGAAAGCTGCTGATA
>NZ_RZOS01000239.1:0-8698 GCF_004022605.1 Mesorhizobium sp. M4B.F.Ca.ET.089.01.1.1 | reverse complement strand
GGCGGCCATGTTCGATCCGGACGAACTGGTCGTGCTCAACCGCACCCTTATGCACCATATGCCGTTTGCCGAGGCGCGCGACCGGCTGATCGTGCTGGGTGTTTCAGGCGACAAGGCGGAGCCGTTCTGGATGGCCGTGCGCGGCAACCTCGACAGGCTGGCCGACGCGGTTGCCTGGTGGCGTATCGTCGATCAGGGACCGCAGGAGCCGGCGGAGTTTTCCGGCGAGGATCGGGACTTCCTGCACCAGGCGTTCGACCTGTTGCCGGATGAGCCGTGGAACGGCACCGTCTGGAAGGACTGGACCGGCAAGATCCGCGAAGCAACCGGGCGCAAGGGCAAGGCGCTGTTCATGCCGCTCAGACTGGCGCTTACTGGACAGCCTTCCGGGCCGGAGCTTGCAGATCTATTGCCCCTGCTGGGTCGGGAAGGAACGATGGCCCGACGACCCTGACCTTGCGCTGCTCCGGCGGCAGCGCCGACACCGGCGATGTCGCCGGCTTCTCGGCCAGGCGTTTGATGGCGTCGCGGTCGAGCCCGCCTTCGGCATTGGCCAGCGTCTCCGGATCGGCGCCCGGATCCGGCTTGGTACCGGGCATGGGAACGAAGGGCGCCGTGGCTGCCTCGGGACCGGACTGCCCGGGGTTCGGCGGATTGCCGGCGATGATCTCGAAATTCTGCGCTTGCGCGTTGCAGCCGCAGGCCGACGGCCGCGCCATGTTGCTCTGCTTGTAGAGATAGGCGCTCGGTAGTTCGCTGTACGGCCTGCCAGTCACCGACGAGGTCATCGCGCCAGCATCGTCGTCCATGCCACGCGTGTAGAACACCTGCATCTCGGTGCCCGGGCAGCTCGATTCGCAATTCTTCTGATCGCGCTCGAAATCGCCATAGGAAGCGGCGTTCGACATCGGGAAGAAATAGCCGTCGCAGGTGCGCACGCATACGGTGCGGAATTCACCGTTCAGCCGCGGCAGGTCCATGCCGTCTGGCTGGTTGATGACGCGGCGGATGTTGCGCTCGCTCGGATCGTCCGGCGGCACGTCAGGCGCATCGGGCGTGTCGAGCGCTTCGAGCTCGCGGTTGCCGCCGCCAAAGAGCTGCTCGAACAGATTGCCGCCGCCGCCATTGTCGCGCGCGGCCTCCTCGATCGGAGCGCGCCTCGGCGCGATCTCGTCGTCGCGGCAGCCATTGGCATCGAGCGCCGCGAGGATACGGCTTCGGTCGCGGCGGGTGCCGCCGCCTGAAAGACGCTCGCGCTTCGCCAGCAGGGCATCGAGATTGGCGTTCATGCGATCGATGTTCGCGTTGATCGCGGCGCATTTGTTGACGTTGCGCGAAAACAGCGAAAAGCCGCAGCCGGCATCGCTCGCCCGGTTGCGCGCCTTCGCCATCTGTTCGCGTTGGCGCGCGATGGCGTCGTCATATTTGCGGATTATCGCCGGTCCGCCACCGCCGCCGCGACTGGCATCCAGCTCCGCCTCGAGCTGGCGGCACATGCGCGAGGCGGCCTGCGGCTCGGTCACGGCGACAGCCGACGTCGCCAGCGCCGCGAGCAGCGCCGCAAGGTGGGTCAGCTTCAACCCCGCGCCCTTCATTCGCCTGAAACCCCGATTGCCAGCCTGTCGCATAGACTAGCGTGTCCGCGGTTAAACCTGTCTTTACTTTGCAGCCGAAAGCACTTGAGTCTGCAACCCGCAGTCTACCGCAATATCCGGCATCAGCCCAGATTGACGACCGCCTGCGCCTTGTGCGCCGCCTCCACCACCGCCAGTGCCGTCATGTTGACTACGCCGCGCGAGGTTACCGAGGGCGTCAGGATGTGCGCAGGCTTGTCGGTGCCGAGCAGGATCGGCCCGACATGCAGTGCGTCCATCATGGCACGCAGCGCCGTCAGCGTGATGTTGGCCGAATCGAGGTTCGGGAACACCAGAAGATTGGCTTCGCCCTTCAGCCGCGAATGTGGATAGACGCGCTGGCGCAGGTGCTCCGACAGCGCCGAGTCGGCATGCATCTCGCCGTCGCACTGCAATTCGGGCGCGATGCGGGCAAGGATCGCCGCCGCCTGGCGCATCTTCAGCGCGCTAGGGGAATCGCGCGAGCCGAAGTCGGAATGCGACAGCAGCGCCGCCTTCGGCTCGATACCGAAACGCTGGATCTCCTCCGCCGCCAGCACCGTCATCTCGGCGATCTCCTCGGCCGTAGGATCGACCGAGACATGGGTGTCGGTGAGGAAGATGATGCCGCGCTGCGAGATCAGCATGGAGAGGGTCGAGAGATCGCGGTCCCTGATGCCGGCACGTGGGCCGATGATCAGCGTGACGTTGCGCAAATGCCGCTCGAAACGGCCCTCGAGGCCGCAGACCATGGCGTCGGCATCGCCGCGCTTCAGTGCCAGTGCGGCGATCACCGTGTTGTCGGTGCGCACCATGGTGCGCGCCGCTTCCGTCGTCACGCCGCGCCGGCCGGCAAGCTCGATCAGCAGGTCGACATAGTGGCGGTAGCGCGGATCCTCCTCCGGGTTGATCAGTCCGAAATCGACGCCCGGTTTGATGCGCAGCCCATAGCGCTTCAGCCTGACCTCGATGACGTGCGGGCGGCCGATCAGGATCGGTTCGGCGATGCCTTCCTCCAGCACCACTTGCGCGGCGCGCAGCACGCGCTCGTCCTCGCCGTCGGCATAGATGACGCGCTTGGCACTCGACGCCTTGGCCGTCGAGAACACCGGCTTCATCACCAGGCCGGAGCGGAAGACGAAGCGGTTCAGCTTGTCGATATAAGCGGCGAAGTCGGCGATCGGCCTGGTCGCCACGCCGGTGTCGCAGGCTGCCTTGGCGACGGCCGGTGCGATGCGCAGGATGAGGCGCGGGTCGAAGGGCGAGGGGATCAGGAAATCGGGCCCGAAGATCGGCGTCTCGCCGGAATAGGCGCGCGCCGCGACATCCGAAGGCTCTTCGCGGGCAAGGGCGGCGATCGCCCTGACCGCTGCCATCTTCATCTCCTCATTGATGGCGCTGGCGCCGCAGTCCAGCGCGCCGCGGAAGATGTAAGGAAAGCACAGTACGTTGTTGACCTGATTGGGGAAATCGGAACGGCCGGTGCAGATCATCGCATCGGGACGGGCCGCGCGCGCCGCCTCCGGCATGATCTCCGGATTGGGGTTGGCCAGCGCCAGGATCAGCGGCTTCGGCGCCATGTGCTGCAGCAGTTCCGGCTTCAGAACGCCGGCGGCAGACAGGCCGAGGAAGACATCGGCGCCGGGAATGACGTCGGCCAGCGTGCGCGCGTCGGTGTCCTTCACATAGGGGTCTTTCCAGCGGTCCATCTCGTCGGTGCGGCCCTTGTAGGCGACGCCGAACCTGTCTGTGACCCAGATGTTCTCGACCTTGGCGCCGAGCGAGACCAGCAAATTGAGGCAGGCAAGCGCCGCCGCGCCGGCGCCCGAGGTGACGATCTTGATGTCGGAAATCGTCTTGCCGGCGAACTCCAGCCCGTTGAGCACCGCGGCCGCGACGATGATCGCCGTGCCATGCTGGTCGTCGTGGAACACCGGAATGCCCATCCGGGCCTTCAACTGCTCCTCGACCTCGAAGCACTCCGGCGCCTTGATGTCCTCGAGGTTGATGCCGCCGAAGGTCGGCTCCAGCGCCGCGACCGTCTCGACCATGCGCTCGATCTCCGGCGCATCGATTTCGATGTCGAAGACGTCGATGCCGGCGAACTTCTTGAAAAGCACCGCCTTGCCTTCCATGACCGGCTTCGAGGCGAGCGGGCCGATATTGCCGAGGCCGAGCACCGCCGAACCGTTGGAGACGACGCCGACCAGGTTGGCCCGCGCCGTATAATCGGCGGCGGTCGCCGGATCGTCGCGGATCTCGAGGCAAGGGGCGGCGACCCCCGGCGAATAGGCGAGCGCCAGGTCGCGCTGGTTGCCGAGCGGCTTGGTCGCCTGGATTTCGAGCTTTCCGGGAATGGGATGCTTGTGGAAGTAGAGCGCGGCCTCGTCGAGGTCCGACCGGGCCGGTTTCTTGTTCTCGCTGTCCATGCCGGCCTCCTTGCGCTCCTGCTTCGCAGCCTTTTAGCATGCGACGCGAGCTTTTCGCGACGGCAAATGAGGCAATTGGCATTCACATCGGCGAAGCAGGAATAACCAAGTTATTTCAGCCTCTTGCGCCGAGACTCTGCGATATCGCGGGCCGCCGGCGCCGCCAACCGGTCAGAACGCGCTGACGTAGAGGCCGCCATCCACCGGAATGTTCTGGCCGGTGAGATAGCCGGCATGCACCGAACACACGAAGGCGCAGATCTGGCCGAATTCCTCGGGCGTGCCGAGGCGCTTGGCCGGAACGTCGGCGCTGATGCGGGCTTTTCGCTCGGCCGCGGCGGCGGGATCCTCGGTCGTGCCGGCCTCATGCGGACCACGCAGCCGGTCGGTGTCGAGCTTGCCCGGCAGCAGGCTGTTGATGGTGACGTTGCGGTCGACCACCGTGCGCGCCACGCCGGCGAGAAACGAGGTCAGGCCGGCGCGTGCGCCGGACGAGAGATCGAGGCCGGGGATCGGCACATAGACCGACAGCGAGGTGATATTGACGATGCGGCCGAAGCCGCGCTTCGCCATGCCGTCGATCACCGCCTGGATCAGCTCGATCGGCGTCACCATGTTCTGGGTGACCCCCTCGAGGATCTTCTCGCGGTCGAGCGTGCGGAAATCGCGCAGCGGCGGCCCGCCATTGTTGTTGACGAGGATGTCTGGGTCCGGGCAGGCGGCAAGCAGCGCCTTCTGCACCTCGGGCTTCGACACGTCGCCCGCGATCTCGATCACCTTGACGCCGAATTTTTCGCGGATTTCGGCGGCGGTCTTCGCCAGAAGGTCCGCGTTGCGGCCGTTGACGACGAGATCGCAGCCGGCCTCGGCCAGCGCGATGGCGCAACCGCGCCCAAGCCCCTTGCTGGAGGCGCAGACAATGGCCTTCTTTCCGCGAATGCCGAGATCCATGACGGTCTTCTCCCTTGATTGAGCGCGGCAAGCTAGCGCTTGGGCTGGACCAATCGCAACCGTCATACGGTTGTTGCATGAATCGGGGCATAGGCTCTGCGAAAGCAACGGTGACAAGCGATGTCCGGCCCAGAGCCCCGCACTTTCCGATCGATGTTCATCTCCGACATCCATTTGGGGTCGAAGGCGGCCAAGGCCGACTTCCTGATCGATTTCCTCCGGCATCACGACGCCGATATCATCTATCTGGTCGGCGACATCGTCGATGGCTGGCGGCTCAGGCGCAACTGGCACTGGCCGCAAAGCCACAACGACGTCGTGCAGAAATTGCTGCGCAAGGCGCGCAAGGGCGCCTCGATCACCTATATCGCTGGCAACCACGACGAGTTCGCGCGCCAGTTCCAGGGCGTGCATTTCGGCGGCATCGTCGTTGCCGACCGCGCCATCCACGAAACCGCCGACGGCCGGCGCCTGCTGGTCATCCATGGCGACCAGTTCGATACGGTGGTGCACAACCAGCGCTGGCTCGCCTATCTCGGCGACTACGCCTATGACGCGGCGATGCAGGTCAACCGGATCATCACGCGGCTGCGTCAATTGCTCGGCCTGCCTTACTGGTCGTTCTCATCCTGGGCCAAGGTCAAGGTCAAGAAGGCGGTCAACTTCATCGGCTCGTTCCAGACCGTGCTGAGCGACGAGGCGCGCCGCTCGCATGTCGATGGCGTCATCTGCGGCCACATCCATCACGCCGCGATCGAGAACTACGGCGATGTGCAATACATCAACACCGGTGACTGGGTGGAAAGCTGCACGGCGGTGGTTGAGCATTTCGACGGGCGCATGGAAATACTGACCTGGGCGCATGTCCTGCCCGAGGCTCCGGCCGGCAAGGACGTGCTCGTTCCCGTCAACATCAAGGGCAGGGCGGTGCAGGCGGCCTGACGCCAGGCCCCTGCGGGCGCAAACCCGCGTTAATCGATTAGTCCAGCCGGTTTCGCCGGGTTCTTCTCCATGTTAGGGATCGCCATACGTTGCGGCCGGTAGAACGCGGCGTAATTGGATCGATTCATGTCCTTGCCGCCGCTCACGCCTGAACAGCTCGTCAAGCCGCGCCATTTCGAGCTGCGCATGAGCCTGATCTTCGCCACGCTGTTCGTGTCACTCGGCACGCATCTGCCCTACTTCCCGCTCTGGCTGCAGGCCAAGGGTTTCCATGCCGAGCAGATCGCCGTCATCCTCGCGGCGCCCATGTTCCTGCGCGTGGTGACGACGCCGCTGCTGACAGCGCTTGCCGACCGGGCGCGGGACCGCGCCAATGTTTATATCGCGCTGGTAGCCGCATCGATGCTGCTCGCCGCCGGCTATTTCCTGCCACCCACCTACGCCATCGTGCTCGTTGTCTCGCTGGCGCTGACCGTCGTCTGGACACCGCATTCGCCGATCGCCGATTCGCTGGCGCTATCGGGCGTGCGCCGCTTCGGCTCCAATTACACCAGCATGCGCAAATGGGGCTCGATCTCCTACCTCTGCGCCAATGTTGTCGGCGGCTTCATCCTGGCGCACACGGGCGCCGAGGCGGTGCCGGTGATCATCTTCGTCGCGCTGGCTGCGGCCCTCGCCGCCGGCCTGCTTGCGCCGAGGCTTGGCCGTCCGCGCCGCGCCTCACCGCTTTCGGCGGCTGACATCCAGCATTCGGCGCCGACGCTCCTCAACGCCTATTTCCTCTATTTCACCCTCGGCGTCGGCATCATCACCGCCAGCCATGCCTTTCTCTACGGCTTCGTCTCGATCTACTGGAAGTCGATCGGCATCAGCGACACCGTCGTCGGCCTGCTGTGGGCCTGGGGCGTGGTCGCCGAGGTGTGCATGTTTGTGATGTTCACGCGCATCTTCGGGTCCGTTTCCGTTGCCACGGTGATGCTGATCGCCGCCATCGGCGCGATCGTGCGCTGGATCGCCTTTCCGCTGATCTGGCCGCTCGGCCTCGGCATTGCCGGCTTCTTCGGCGTCCAGACGCTGCACGCCGTATCGGTCGCTATGGTATTGATCGGCCTGCAGAAAATGATCGGCGAAACCGTCTCGGAGGAGCGCACGGGTGCCGCGCAAGGCATTGCGTACTTCTTCAACGGCTTCTTCATGGCCGTGGTGACGCTGGCGTCGGGCCCGCTCTACGATCGCTTCGGCGTCGACGGTTTTCTGGCGATGATCCCGATCGCGCTCATCGGGCTGGCGCTGATTGCGCTCGCCGCGCGCTCAGCCCCACAGCGTTCGGTCGGGGGGTGACACCAGCGACCCCTGGTACACAAGGCCGGGCGTGCGGTCCCTGGCGAGCAGCAACGGACCGTCGAGATCGACGAAGTCGGCGTCCTGGGCCAAAAGCACGGCCGGCGCCATCGCCAGCGAGGTGCCGACCATGCAGCCGACCATGATGTCGAAGCCGAGTTCGCGAGCGCGGTCGCGCAGCACCAGCGCTTCGGTCAGGCCACCCGTCTTGTCGAGCTTGATGTTGACGGCGTCATAGAGGCCGACCAGCGCGTCGAGGTTCTTCGCCTCGTGCACGCTTTCGTCGGCGCAGATCGGCACCGGATGCGCGATCTCGCGCAGAATTTCGTCGCGGCCGGCGGGTAGCGGCTGTTCGATCAGCGCGATCCCTTGTTCGGCGGCGAAGGCGAGGTTTTCGACGATATTGTGCTCCGTCCAGCCCTCATTGGCATCGAGGATGATGCGGCTGCCGGGCGCCGCCTCGGTGACGGCACGGATGCGGGCTTTATCGTTGTCGCCGCCGATCTTGACCTTGAGCAGTGGCCGCGCTGCATTGGCGCGAGCCTGCGCCGCCATCGCTTCGGGCTCGCCAAGCGACAGCGTGTAGGCTGTTTCCAGCGCTCTCAAGGGCACAGCGCCGATTGCATGCGCCACCGGCGCGCCGCTCAGCTTCGCTTCCAGGTCCCACAAGGCGCAATCGATGGCGTTGCGCGCAGCGCCGGCGGGCATGGCGTGGATCAGGGCAGCCCGGTCGATTCCGCCGGCGATCCGCCCGCGCATCGCCTCGATCGCTGCCTGCACGCCGTCCATGGTCTCGCCATAGCGCTTGTAGGGAACGCACTCGCCGCGCCCGGCATGGCCGTTTTCACGGATCGTCACCGTGATGACTTCCGCCTCGGTCTTCGATCCGCGTGAGATCGTGAAGGCTCCGGCGATGGGAAAACGCTCGGACTCGACCGAAATGACACGCGCCATATTTTTCTTCTCCGGCTGTGCGACAACGGGTCGCCGGCAAATGACAGCCCGGTTCCGGCAGGCTAAACAGGACGCCATGTTGACCATCCGCAAACGCGACGCAAGCGGCACCGCCGCCAAGGAGCCCAACGGCCAGCCGCGCGTCGCGGTCGGCCAGGAGGGCGGCGTTCTCGGTTGCGCCTTCTCGGGGAACTGGACGACGCGCACGGTGGCGCTCGTCGACGCCGAGATGCGCAAGATCGAAAAGCGCAGCGGCGTCAAATCCTTGGCGCTCGATCTTTCGCATATCGACAAGATGGATACCGCCGGCGCCTGGCTGATCGACCGCCTGGTCAGCGCCTTCGAGAAGAAGGGCATCGAAGTCACCATGCAGGGGCAGAGCGAGATCGCCTCCATCCTGCTTTCTGCCGTCGGCGACGCCGTCCGGCGCGAGCCCGAATCGGGGCCGGCCGGTCCGCCCAACATCAT
>NZ_RZOS01000238.1:0-8766 GCF_004022605.1 Mesorhizobium sp. M4B.F.Ca.ET.089.01.1.1 | reverse complement strand
GCGCAGCACCTTGTGAACGGTGGCGTCGTGATAGGTCGGATAGGTCTCGTGGCCCGGCCTGAAGTAGAAGATGCTGCCGGCGCCGCGCCGGTAGGTGAGCCCGGAACGGAACACCTCGCCGCCCTGGAACCAGGAGATGAACACCGTCTCCAGCGGCTCCGGCACGGCGAACTGCTCGCCATACATCTCCTCGTTCTCCAGTTCGAAGAATTCGCCGACGCCTTCGGCGATCGGGTGGCTGGGGCTCGTCACCCAGAGCCGCTCGCGCTCGCCGGCCTCACGCCATTTCAGCGTGCAGGGCGTGCCCATCAGCCGCTTGAAGATCTTCGAGAAATGGCCGGAGTGGAGGACGATGAGCCCCATGCCCTCGAAGACGCGGCGCGCCACGCGCTCGACCACTTCGTCGGCGACGGCGCCATGGTCCTTGTGGCCCCACCAGACCAGCACGTCGGTCTCGGCCAGCCGCGTTTCGGGCAAACCGTGCTCGGGCTGCTCCAGCGTCGCGGTCGAAGCCTGGATGCCGGGGTCGGCTTTCAGCGCGTTGGCGATGGTGGTGTGCATCCCCTCGGGATAGATCGACGCGACCACCTCATTGGTGCGCTCATGGATATTCTCGCCCCAGACGACAGCGCGTATTGTCATGACATCCTCGTGGTGAAACCGGAACCGACCCGCCCCGGTCATACATAGTCCGCCCAGGCGCGAATGGAAACGTTTTCGATGGTGATGTTCTGTCCCAAGGGCGCGAGGAGGCGCTGCGCGGAACGAGAACCGAGGCGAACCTTGCCGCCCCTCCCGCGTAGAAAAGTTCCGGCCTCGAAAACCCTTCCAAACCAGCACAATAGGCGCCCCTCCTCCGACTCTGAATCAACCCGACCCGGCAACCCTTTGGCAAACGCCGCGTCTCGGTTACAATATCGGCCATGCGCGAAGCGTTGCTTGGGGTCGCGATCTTTGTCTGCCTGGCCGGAGCGTCGCTCACCAGCCTGCTGATCCATGGTCGCTTTCCGCCGCATCACCGCCAGGACGATACCAGCGCGATCGTGCGGCTCGCCGCCAATTTGTTCGTGGTGATGACCTCGCTGGTGCTCGGCCTGATGATCAATTCGGCCAAGAACACATTCGAAGCCATCGACCACAATCTGCACGCCTATGCGACCGAGCTGATCCTGCTCGACCGGTCGCTGAGGCAATACGGCCCCGAGACGCAAGCCGCGCGCCAGCCGCTGATCGCCTATGTGCAGCGCGTCGTCGACGCCACCTCGCCAAGCCAGCAATCGCCGATCGTCGCCAACCGGCTGTCTGAGCTGCTGCTCAACAATGTCGGCGACCAGCTGAGCGTGCTGACGCCGCCCGACGACAGGCATGCAGACATGCTGCGGGATGCACGCCAGCAGCTGCAAAAGGTGATCGAATTGCGCTGGGTGCTGGCCGAACAGTCGGAAGGCGCGATCCCTGGAGCGCTGATCGCGCTTCTTGTCGCCTGGCTGATGCTGATCTTCGCCAGCTTCGGCTTCAGGGCGCCATGCAACGCAACGGTCGTCGCCACCTTCGTCGTGTCGGCGGCCCTGGTCGCCGCCGCGCTCTATCTGATCATGGACATGGACATACCCTTCTCCGGCCCGATCCAGATCTCGCCAGCGCCGCTCGAAAGGGCGCTGGCGGAGCTGAAGCAATGAGGTCAGCTCCCGCCCCGGCCTAGGTCAGCGAGCAGCAGCCTGGCGGCCACCGCCGCTCCGTCGCCGCGGATCGAGCCGGCGAGCACGACCGCCCGGGCGCGGGTTTCCGGCGCGAGCGCCGTCGCAAGGGCTGCCGACAATGTCGCCGTGGTCGGTATAGGGCCGTCATGCGCCGCCCCTATGCCAAGTTCGGCCACCCGCCGAGCCCAATAGGGCTGGTCGCCGATCTGCGGCACCACGAGCTGAGGCGCTCCTGCCCGGGCAGCAGCGACGGTCGTGCCGGCGCCGCCGTGATGGATGACGGCGGCCATCCGGCCAAACAGCGCCTGCTGGTTGACGTCGCCAACGGCGAAGCAGTCGTCGCGATCGTCGATCAGGCCGAGCTCGGCCCAGCCTTGCGCGAGCACGGTACGGCGACCGTGAGCCCGGACCGCCTCGATGGCCGCGCGGGCAGATTCGCTGGCGACCGCTATGGAGCCAAAGCCGACATAGACCGGCGGAGAGCCGGCTTCGAGGAACGCCTCCAGCCCGTCGGGCAGCGGCCGTTCGTCCGGCAGGATCAAGGCGCCGGTCTGGACGGCGTCGATCAGGTCCGACGGCTGCCACGGCCCCAACGTCGCGTCGCAGGCGAGCAGGACGGGATCGCCGTAGACATAGTCGCGGACATTCGCCACCGGCGGCAATCCAAGCGAGGCGCGGTGGCTGTTGATCGCACCGCCGAACAGTGCGTTCTTGGTCAGGATGTCCGTCTGCCACAGCAGCCGATTGTCGGTTACCCCGGCTGGAAGAGGATGGCCCGGATATTCATGCGGCCGGTTGTGCGCCGAAGGCAGCCAGATGGGGCAGAACGTGCCAAGCATGTAGCGCATGCCCCGCTGCTCCGCGACCAACCGCGCGGCGGCGCAGGACGGAAACAGGCCGAAAGCCACCACCGCGTCGCAGCCTTCTGCGGCTGCCGCCAGCGCATCATACTGCCTGGCGACGATCTCGGCCGCCTGCCCGGAGACGAGCGCTGCCACGCCCTCGGGCGATGCCGATCTCCTGCGCCGGATCATCTCCTTGGCCCATTCGCGCACCGGCGAAAAGGCCGGCGCCAGTGGGACGCCGGCGCGGGCACACAGAGCGGCGAACTCCTCATCGCCGGGGGCACTTACCCGCACCTCGGCGCCGACGTCCTGCAGCCGCGCGCCGAGCGCCACCACCGGTTCGACATCGCCACGCGAGCCATAGGTCGACAGTAAAATCCGCATGCAAACTCCCTTTCCTAAACTGAGGTCAAGGGCAGCGTACATACGGCATTGCCGGGGGCTTGCCGCAAGCCCGGGCTGCGCCATATATGCTTTCTGGGAGAGGGAGTTCTCCCTTTCCTCATCCGCAATTCGATGGAACCGGTCACTGCCGCTGTTGCAAGAGACGTGGCGAAGACATCAAGCGCGTGCGTCGACCGCGCCGCGCGTCAACGGCGGTAAAGACCGCAAACCGTTAAGAGATCAAAGGCAGCCTACCGGCAACTAGCTGCTGCCGGCATAGTGGCGGGCGGGGTCAGCCCTGGCGGCCTTCCTGGGCGACCTGGGTGGGCGACCCGTTCAGGCGCGGCACAACGACCAGGCGCCTGATCTTCCCCTTCTTGAAGGCAGAGAGGAAGCGGCCATAATCCTTGAAGGCCACGCAGCCGCTGGATTGGGCTGGGGAGCCGCGCAGCAGATAGGTATGGGCGAGCAGACCGTTGCGGTTATATTTGTTCCTGCCGCTGGTCGGCGTCAGCCGGATCGCCTCGACGCCGTGGAAGCGCGATTCACGCATCGACAGATTGTAGGTGTCGGGCGGCGTCGGGCCGGAATTCTTGCGGTTGGCGAAGCGCGGCTGGTCGGCCATGGCGCCCTTCCCCGAATGCGCCTCCAGCTTGGAACCATCGGGCATGTAGACCGTCGCTGTCGAGATGTCATAGACGGCGACGCCGTTGCCCACGCTTGGCCTGTTGCTGAACAGGTTGCCGAACACGCCGCCCGCGCCGCGCTCCGGCATGTCGGGCTTGGCGTAGGCGAGCATCTCCGCGTCCTGGGCCTTCGACCGCTTGCCCGGCTTGGCCGGCTTGCCCTGGCTGGCCTGCACGCCCGGCAGGGTCGGCACGGCCGCCTGCTCCGAGCTGCGCGGCGACAGGATCGACGCCTTCCCGGACGGCGGCACATCGGCGGCCTTGGCCGACTGGGCCTTGCCGGTCCTTGCCGCCTGTGGCGTCTCGGTCCCTGGCGCATCAGTCCTGCTGGCCTGGCCCTTGGGAGCCAAGGCCTTGGGGGCCGGCTGATCGATCTCGGCCTGCGGCCGGCCGGTTGGAAGCGGAACTGCGTCCGGCATCTCGTCTTGCGGCGGCAGCGAGGCGAGCTGAACTTCGGCCGGCTCCTGCCCAGCGTCAGGCCCGGCCATAGCCACCGATGGCGGCGGCGCCAGCATGTCGACCTCCGGCATTGCATTGGCGAGCGCCAGGGCCAGTCGCGACGAGCGTTCGATTTCCGCCACCTGCGGCCCGAAGCGCACCGATGCCGGGCCCTGCTGGTCGGGCAGGCGAACCGGTTCGGCGAAGCGGGCATCGGCCGGCAGGCTGGCCAGCAGGGCCGGCTTGTCCTGCGCGCGGGCGAAGGCCTCCGCCAGCTTTTGCGGCGACAGCTTTGCCCTGGCGACGACGCTGTCGAAGCGGTCGGTCGAGGCTGCGTGCGCCACGGTTTCCGGCGCGGCCATCTTCGGCGTGATGCTATCGGGGTGGGCGGATGCGAGGCGGGCCATCTTGCCGGCATTGCCGGCAGCGGCGAAGCTCGAGGCCTGGCGCACGCAGCCCGCATCGCAGCGCCCGAGCAGCGCCTGCCGATGCGGGGCGCCAACCGGAAGCTGCAGCATCCAGGAACTGGCAGTCGCGCGGCGCGGATCGGCGAGCGCGATGCTGCCCGGCGCCAGCAGGCTCGGCGGCAATCGGTTGGAGGCGGCGGTGAGCGAGGTGCCCACCGAATAGAGGCCAGCCAAGGTCGCCACGGACCATAGAGCGAGCGCGGCGCCGACAGCAGGCACCGCAACCCAAAGGCCACCAGATTTCTTCGAAGTTACTCCCTCTTCAGGAGCATTACCCCGGCTTTTCAAACGCAAAGACGCCATACAACCACTCTCAATCGGCATGCCGGTTCGCGGACCTGGCACCCGTCACGATCACAGTTCGCCTGGTGCCCCCTGCACCTTCACGCGTCTGTTGCCGATTGATTCAAAAGATGGACAAAGATGGTTAACCAATCCCTCCAGCGACCGCCGATTGCACTGCGGTCGACACGAAAAAAGAGCCCTCCACAGTCTCCGCTATGGTAAAAATGCTCTCCCTCACTTGCCTTGCTGCCCGTTTTTCCGGCCTGTGTCAAGAAAACGTGAAGACCGGAACCGCAACGTCTTCAGCCGGCTAGAGGCGGATTAGGGTTAAAATGCGGCGTGGCGACAGGAAGCTCCGGCCATCCGAAAAAACTGGCCAGTCAGCCAAATCCGGGAACTCGCCTTGTCTTGCCGCTCAGCTGCGCGCCCAATGTCAGCGCTTGCGGAAGATTCCGGACAGCCACCCTCATCAAGGCTGGACCGCCGGGGCAAAATGCAAGCCGGGCGATGCCCGCGGCTGCGTAGACCCGGGTCGAGAACAATCCTCTCCAGGTGGCCTCGTAGCGTCTGCCGACCGCTTCGCGGCCCGCCTGGCCCGTTGGCGCCCCGCCGAGTTCCGAAGCCAGCAGCCAGCCGGACTGAAGCGCCATCGAGATGCCTTCGGCGATGATGGGATGCGATTCCCCGGCCGCATTGCCGACGCGGAAGATATCGCGCTCGTAGCAGGCGCGGATGCCGGGCCGGATCGGTCCGGCCGCAAGCCATGGACCGTCGAGGCGGGCTCCCTCCAGGACATCGCTTACGCCCCGGCAGGATGAGATGAGGTGGCGGCAGACCGCATCGGCCGCAGATAGGTGGCCACTCTCCTTGGGACCATCCTGTTCGGGGCGATGGTTGCCGCGCAGCCGCGCGAGCACGTCGCGCCTGATGCAGCAGGAGATCGACAGCCGGCCATGGTCGGCGAAGACCATGCCGCCATAGCCGCCAGGAAATACCAACAGCGGCATCAGGTCAGTTGCGAGCGACGATCCGATGAAATGCGCTTTGAAGCCGAGCAGGTCCGACGGACGGCTGGTCTTTGCGAGTTGGCTTGGCAGGGGGCCCGGTTCCCAGGAACCGTGCGCCGCGACGATCACCGGCGCCCGCAACATCGTGTGTTCGTCGCTGACATTACTGGCCTGAATACGTACTATCTGCATGTCGCCATCCCGGTCGATGGCGACGGGCCAAAAGGGCTGGAAGATTTCGGCGCCCGCCGAGCACGCCGCCTGCAAGAGCAGAGCGTCGAGCACGTCCCGCCCCAGCGCCCGGCCGAAGCCGTCATCTGCACAGCGCCCTGCTCTTGCCGGAGGCATTGCCGCCTTGACGCGGGTATTGCCGGAGAAGAAGCCGACGCGGCGGATTTGCGGGCCTGCACTGGCGCGCCAGGCGTCGCCGATCTCCAGCTGGTCGAGAAGCGCGAGATTGCTTGCCGAGATGTATTCGCCGCAGACCTTGCGGCGCGGGAACAGCCGCTTTTCCACGATCGCTACCGCCCATCCGCGCCGGGCAAGCGTCAGCGCAACGGATGTACCCGCCGGCCCGGCGCCGATGATGATCGCATCATGGGTCGACAGACGTGTCATCGGTCCGGATCGGAAACGCTACCGGCGCCGACGAAGACGTGGGAAAACGGACCGGCACGCCGTTCCTCGAGCGGCATGCCGTTGACCTTAAGCCAGAGAGCGGAGAGCTCGTTGCCGCGAAAGCCGGCGCGTACGCTCTGGGCCGCATCGTGCCGGGTGACGTCGTTGACGCCGATCGCCGGCAGAAGGCCGGCAGCGACGAGCGCCGGCTTCGATCTCAGCGGTTCGGTTGCCAGGAGCAAAGGCGCTTTGGGCGCCAGCAGGGAGAACAGACGCAGCAGCCCGGCGTCATCGAAATGATGCAGGAAGAGGTTGACGGTGATCGCGTCGTAGCGGCTGCCGCCGGCCCGTTCCGCCCAGTCGAAGACGTCGGCGGTGATGCCTGCAACCGTCCACCCCAGACTGTCGAAATCCACCGGGAGTTCGGCGGTGAGAACGTCGACACGGTCGAGCAGCGTCAGTTCCACCCGCGGCCACCGCTTGACCATGCGCCGGGCCACGGCCAGCATGAAGGTGCCGTCGCCGGCGCCGATCTCCAGGATACGGCCCGGCGGCTTCGGCACGAATTTCCTCAGCAATGACGCCATGATCCGTGCCTGGAGCATCAGCGCGTTGATGCGGCGGAGGTCACGGCGTGAAGCGCGCGCCCGTGGATCGTCGGCGGCGAGCCCATCCAGGATTTCCGGGATAAGGCTGCGCTGCGCGAGGGCGGTCATGAGACGGTCCTGAACAGCATGGTCTCGGCCGTCAGGCCGGGTCCGAAAGACATGCCGCAGCCCAGCAGTCCGCCGGGCTTCTTCAGCATCTTCTCCATCACGAACATGACCGTCGCAGACGACATGTTGCCGTAGCCGCGCAGCACCTCGCGCGACGGCTCGAGCGCGGCCGGTTCGAGATCGAGCGCCCTTTCGACGGCGTCGAGAATGCTGCGCCCGCCGGGATGCACGGCCCAGAGGTCGATCGCCTCCGGCGGCCGGCCACCAAGGATGGCGTCCTGGCTGCTTCGCAACACTTCCTGGACCGCCCCCGGGACCTTGCCGGAAAGAAACATGTCGAAGCCGTGGTCGCGGATATCCCAGGTCATCAGGTCCCGCTGCTCGCCGGCGACGGCGCAACAGAAGGAGTCGAGCGCGATGCCGGGCGGCTCGGCGGTCACGAGCGTCGCCGCGCAGCCATCGCCCCAAAGGCAGAAAGAGAGCAGCTTTTCCAACTCGTCGGTCTCCCTGATGTGCAAGGTGCATATTTCGATATTGACCAGCAGGATCCTGGCTTGCGGGTTGGAACGGACGATGTGGCGGGCAAGCTTGAGGCCGCTGACTGCCGCATAGCAGCCCATGAACCCGACTATCGTGCGCTCGATGCCATCCGGCAGGCCGCAGCGCTGAACCAGGTCGAGGTCGATGCCGGGCGAGGAGAAACCGGTGCAGGTAGTGACGATGAGGTGGGTGATGCGCGACGCCTCATCGCCAAGATGCAGCCCGTCGACGCCGCTTTGCGCCAGAACGGGGGCGGCTTCGCTGAACATCGCCATTCTCACGGCGGTTCCGGGAAACGCGCCGCGCCTGAAGGTCCCGGCGAAATCGGCCGACGGCCCTTCGGGTTCGAGGGCGGGCGCGAAGCAGGAAAAGCGGTGCTCGATGCCGGCGAGGCCGGCCATGCGTTCGAATATTCTCCTGCGATCGGAGGCCAGCATCGAGGCTGCATAGCGCAGGTAGAACTGGTGCACGTCGTGCTGCGGCACCGCCGTCGCGATCCGGTTGATATAGGCGTTGGCGGACACGTTTCTGCCTCCCTGGGCTCGGGCGCGACGCGCGCTGTGCCGGAGGGATTTTCCGCTACTGACAGGCGCCAGGCGTTGAGCGTTGCCTATTCGATAAACGTTTCGAAAAACCTGTTTCTTCCTGGCGCGATCCAAAACATCTGAAAGGATCATATGCAAAATCAAAGTGTTACGGTCTCGCCGGCGCGCGAAAGGCGCGCCGGCCGCAAGCGCATCAAGCCGGCGTGAATCTTCGGCCCGTCAGGCAAAAGCTTCGGGCCGATTCACTCGCTGCCTTGCACCCCTCCGGGCACGATCAAGGCCCCCTGGTCGCGCTCCGAATATCTGAAGCCGATAAAGAACAAGGCGATGATGATGAGGCAGATCGCCAGCACGGTGGCGAGGATCCTTCCCGGGTGGTTTTCGGCAGGCTGTTTGTCGTCCATGGCGGTTCGCCTCGCCTATAAACCCGACCGGAGCGGAAAGGGTTCCAAGCTCCCGGGCGCAACGCCGGATTGAAGAAGCCGATCGCCGCGATCACGTGACGTCGATAACGACCATCAGCCCGCCGCCGCCC
>NZ_RZOS01000237.1:0-8832 GCF_004022605.1 Mesorhizobium sp. M4B.F.Ca.ET.089.01.1.1 | reverse complement strand
GTGATGATCTGGCCGATCACCGCCTCCGATCCGGCACCCGCAAGCGTCGGCGCCGAGACGCGGGCGATGACGTCGCCGCTGCGCTCGACCAGCGCGCCGCGCAGCTCCGTGCCGCCGAGATCGAAAGCGAGCGCGACCGTGTTCATCACGCGGCGGCCTTCAGCCCGTGCAGCCAGGCCATGCGCTGCGCGAGGTCCGGGTCGCCGAAGGCAAGCGAGCCAAGCACCACCGTGTCGGCGCCGGCGGCGCGCAACCTGGGCACCGTCTCGTGGCGGATGCCGCCGTCGGCGGCAAGGATGATATCGGCCTCGCGCCCGGCCTTCCTGATCAGCGCGCGCGCCTCGATCAGGCGCGGACAGGCCTGCTCCGACAGGCTCTGGCCCTTGACGCCGATCGACGTGCCGAGAAGCGTCACGAACGCCACCTCTGCCAGGAACGGGACGATTGCCGGAACAGGCGTTTCCAGCCGCAGCACGACGCCCGCCTCGGCGCCGAGTTCACGCGCCAGCCGCACGGCGCGCAGGCCCGCCTCGCCATTCTCGGCATGGATGGTGACGAGGTCGGCGCCGGCCTCGATGAACTGGCGCGTCTGCGCCTCGACGATCTCGGCCTCGACCATCAGATGCACATGGATCGGCTTCGCCGTCAGCCTGGCGATGCGCGCCACGAGGTCGGGGAAGAACAGGAAGCCGGGGGTGAAGCGGGCATCCGCGACGTCGACGTGATGCAGGTCGGCATAGGCCTCGATGCGCTTCAGGTCGCGCTCCATATTGGCGAGGTCGGCCGACCATAGCGAGAATTCGCCGAGCAGCCTGTTGCGCGGCAGGGCGGCGATTGCGGCGGAGCCGGAGAGGGATTTGCTGGTCATGACGGAATGAGGCTCCGGACTTTCGAGTGGGACTGGAGGAACGTGGTGATCTCAGTGTGCAACTCACTGAAATGCTGCTTGCTGTCGCGGGCCTTGGGTGTGACCTCGGCGAAAACCGCGTTGGGCATCATGGCGGCAAGCGTGTAGGCGCTCGACAGCGGATGGACAGTGTCCATGGCATTGCCGACGAACAGCGCCGGAATGGCGAGCGCGGCCACTTCATGTTGCGAAACACCCGGTCCGTCGGCGGCAATGTTGGCCAGCACCTGCGCGAAGGCCTTGGCGTCGGGCCGGTCGAAATAGCCGAGCAGCGAGGAAAGATTGTCGGGCGCCTCGTGATAGAGGCGCGCGGCCGTCGCCGATTGCGCGAAGATCGTCCTCGCCTTGTCGGGTCCATGCTCGAGGATCAGTTCGGCGACCTCGGCTATGGGCTGCATGTTCGGCGGTGCCGCCACGAAGGTCCAGGCAGGTCGCACCATGACCAGGGCGGCGACGCGTTTCGGATGGCGGCAGGCCAGCCGCAGCGCGATCCCGGCGCCCATCGAGACGCCGCCGGCAATGAAGCGGTCGAGGCCGGCCCGGTCGGCGGCCGCGAGAACGTCGTCGGCGAACATGTCGAAGGAAAACGGCCGCCGCTGGCCAAGGCCGGAGCCGCCGTGCCCGCGGCATTCCAGCGTGATGCGCCGGAAGCCGGCGGGGAAGGTCTGGGCGACCTGCGCCTCGCCACCGCCCAGCCCGTGCTGGAAGACGACCGCCAGACCTTCGCCGGCGTCGGTGAACCGCAGCGTGGCGCCGTCGCGAGAGAGCGTCGCCATCACACCAGCCCCTTCAGGAAACGGGCGACACCGGGTGCTTCCTCGGCGGAAAGTCCATGCGTCACCAGCGGTCCGTCGAAGCCGGCGCGCTTCAGTCGGGTGATAAAGTCGGGAAAGTCGACCACGCCGTGGCCGGCCGTGGCAAAGCGGCCGTCGGCGAAACGGTCCTTGGCATGCGCCATGGCGACTTGGCCGGCCGTGCGTTCGACCGCATCGGCGACGATGGCGCGCGCCTGCACGGCATCCGCCTGCTCGAAGAGGTTCGCCGGATCGAGCACGACGAGCAGCCGCTTCGAACCCATTTCGGCGATCAGGCGCGTCGCGTCGGCGGCGGAGGTGACGATGTTGGCCTGCTCGGGCTCGATGCCGAGATCGACGCCGTGGCGCTCGGCAATCGCAAGCGCCTTCTCCATCTCGCGCGCCATATCGGCCCAGGCCGAGGCGTCGGCATTGTCGGGATGATGCGCCCACTGGTCGTCGGGGTTGCGCGTTCCGGTGCAGAGCGTCACCAGCGGCGTGGAAAGCCTGGCGGCTGCCTCGATCACCAGCGCCAGCCGGCGCAAGCCGTCATCGCGCACCGCCCTGTCCGGATGCGCCATGTTGTAGGTGCCCGACAACGCGACAAGGGCCACGCCAGAAGCTTCGGCGGCAGCCTCGATGGCCCGGATCGCCTCGACGGGAACGGCATCCGGCATCGATGGCAGGCCGGCGCAGGCGAGGTTGAACTGGGTGGCCGCGAAGCCCGCCTCGCGCACGGCGGCAAGCACGCCGGCCGGCTCGCTGCCCGGAAAGGTCTTGGCGAACACCCCGACCTGCATCAGACCGCTCCCGTCACGCTGGCGATCTCGACGCGCTCGCCGCTCTCGGCAGAGCGGGCGATCGCCACCATGGCGCGGATCGAGGCGAGCCCGTCCTCGACATTGGCGCCGCGCATCGGCTTGCCGTCGAGCACGGTATCGGCGAGGCCTTCGATCTGGCGCCGGAAGAAGTGGCCGTCGGCGCCGAGCGGCTTGCGCGAGGTCGCGTCCTTCTCGTGGAAAATGTCGACCTCGCTCGCCCGGAAATACCAGGGATTGAAGGTCTTCGCGATCACGGAGCCGTTCTCGCCATAGAGCTGAAAACCTTCGTGCCAGTCCATGCGCACGGCGACGGTGAGATCGAGATGGCCGAGCGCGCCATTGGCGAACTCGGTTTCGACGAACCAGCAATAGGCGCCGAAACGCTCGTTGAGGCGCGCCCGCACGGCGGTGATTTCGCCGGCGAGGAAGCGCGCCGTGTCGACGAGATGCGAGCCGTGCGCCAGCATGAAATACTGCCTGAGATCGGCCTTCGGGTTGCCGGCCGGCTTCCGCGCCAGCTTGCTGGTCACCGGCAGCGGCTGCACCGCGTCGGTGTTGGTGTAGCGATGCGTGGAATCGCAATACCAGGCCTTCAGCGCCAGGATCTCGCCCATCTCGTCGCGGACGAAATCGCGCGCCGCTTCCAGCGCCGGATCGAAGCGCTTCATGTGCCCGACCTGCAGCACCTTGCCCGAGCGCTTGACCGCTTCGGCCAGCTTCTCGCCTTCCTCGACCGAGACGCCGATCGGCTTTTCGCACAGCACGTGCTTGCCGGCCTCCAGCGCCTTGATCGACATCGGTACGTGATAGGCATCCGACGTGGCGACGATCACCGCTTCCAGCGCGGGGTCGGCGAGCATCTCGTCAAAGTCGCCATACATCTTCTGCGGCTCATAGGTCGCGCCCATGCGCGCGAGCAGATCGGGAGCGGCGTCGCAGATCGCGTAGAGATCGGCGTTGCTCGCCTTCGCGCAGGATTCCAGATGCGCGAACTGCGCGATCGGCCCGCAGCCGAGCACACCGACACGAAGGCGACGGTCTTGCTTGCGGATCATCGTCTCAGGCTCCGTATCCGCGCATGGTCTGGCGGTTGGTCTTGACCGCGCCGGCTGGATCGGCGGCGGCGGTGTCAGATTCCTCCTCCAGCACCAGCCAGCCGTTGAAGTTGGGCGCCGCGCTCGCGATCTCGATCACCTTCGCCGTGTCGCAGACACCCTTGCCGAGCATCGCCCAGGTGCCGCCGGCGTCGACGTCCTTCAGGTGCACGTAGCGGATGCGGTCGCGGTAGGTGGTGAGCGTGTCGGCCATGTCCTTGTGGCCGCGCAGTATGTGGCCGGTGTCCGGCACCCAGCCGACCAGCGAGGCGTCGAGCAGGGAAAAGATGCGGTCGTAATCGGCGCGGTCGAAGAGCAGCGTGTTGTGGTGCGAGCTTGGATGCACCGCGACCTGGACGCCGGCCTCGCGGCCGATCTCGCCGGCCTTGCCATAGACTTCCGCCGCAATGGCGAACTTGTCGTCGCGAGGCCCGTCGGAGACGACGGTCGCCGAGCCCATCGAGACAAGCGCGCCCGGAAAGGCCGCGGCAAAGTCGATCCAGCGCCTGGCGGTTTCGAGGTCGGCGCCAATCTGGTCCTTCAGCGTGAAGCCGCTCTTTGAACCGAAGGCGAAGGAGACCAGGGTCAGGCCGGAGGCCTTCAGCGCGGCGGCGAATTCCGCCGGCTTGCCGGCGTAGCGGCCGATCATCGTGTCGGTGATCTCGATGCCGGCATAGCCGCCATTGGAAATGGCCTTCAGGAGATCGTCCGGGCCGCCGGTAAAACGGTCTCCGAGCATTTCCCAGGTGAAGGTCTGGCAGCCGACTTTGAGGTCTTTCACGTTCATCCTTTCAATCCTTGATACCGCCCATTCCGTGATGTCGCTTTGCGTCTTCATGGGATGGACATCTACTTGACCGAGCCCGCGGTCATCCCGGCGAGGAAGTACCTCTGGGCGACGAGGTAGATGAGCAGGAGCGGCAGCGAGCCGAGGACGCTCATCGCCATCATCTGGTTCCATTCGAAGGCGTGCTGACCCATCAGCAGCTGGATGCCGATCGGGACGGTGCGCATGGACGTCGACTTCGTCAGCGTCAGCGCGAAGAGGAACTCGTTCCAGCACAACAGGAAGGTATAAACCGAGGTCGCCACAATGCCGGGAAGCGAGATCGGGACGATCACCCGCCAGAGCGCCGTCCAACTGCTGCCGCCGTCGACGGCGACGGCCTCGTCGAGATCGCGCGGCAAGGTGTTGAGATACCCGGTCATCAGCAGGATCGCGTAGGGCAGCGTGAACACCAGATAGGTCACGATCAGCGCGATATAGGTGTCGAAGATGCCATACGAGACGACAAGCCCGAAGAAGGGGATCAGAAGCGTGATCGGCGGAATCGTCTGCGTGCTGATGATGAGCGTGTTCAGGCTGCCCTTGCCGCGGAAGTTGAAGCGGCTGAACCCATAGGCTGCCAGCAACGCGATCAGCACCGTCAGCACGGTCACCGCTCCGGCCACGAAGTAGCTGTTGAAGAAGAAGCGCAGTTTTACTGGGTCACCAAGGATGGCCGCATAAGCTTCCAGCGTGAACGCCTTCGGCAGGATGGTTGGCGGCAGGGCAAAGATTTCGGTATTCGATTTGAACGAGCTGCTCAGCATCCAGTAGATCGGGAAAGCCGCGAAAAACAGCCCGGCGGCAAGCGCGACATGCAGCGCGACGGTGATCAGCCTGTCTTTCGGCGTGCGCCTTTTCCTCATGGTGACTACCGAGCCTTCTGATAGCGGATGTAGAACAGCGTCAGGCCAAGAGAGATCAGCAGGATGATCACGGCGCTTGCCGCCGCCTGCGACAGGTTGTAGCTCGAAAACGCCAGCTTGTAGGTGTAGGTGCTCAGCACCTCGGTCGAGTAGATCGGGCCGCCGCCCGTCGTTATCCAGATCAACGGGAAGACCTGCATGGTCCAGATGAAATCGAGCAGCGAGATGCTGATGATGATCGGCATCAGCTGCGGAATGGTGATGAAGATCAGCTTCTGGTAGGCCTTCGCGCCGTCGATGTCGGCGGCCTCGTAGAAATCCTTGGGAATGCCCTGCAGGCCCGCGAGCAGGCTGACCATGAAAAGCGGGTAGCCCGCCCAGATGTTGGCGAAGGTGACGGCGTGCAGCGCCGTCTCGGGCGAGGAAAACCACTCGACCTTGGAACCGATGATGCCCAATTGCATGAGGATGCTGTTCACGACACCGTTGGGCTCGAGCAGCAGGCGCCAGATCACCGCGATGATCACGGCGGTGAACAGCCAGGGCAGGATGTAGAGCACGCGCAGGATATTGCGCAGCGTCGGATTGATGCGGTCGCTGTTCAGCATGAGCGCGAAGATCATGCCGATGGTCATGTGGAAGACGACGCTCATGCAGGTGAAGTAGAGCGTGTGCCACAGCGAAGCCCAGAACACGGGATCGGCAAAGATCGCCTGGTAGTGTTTCAGTCCGGCAAAGGACGGGTCGCGCCGCAGCACCGCGCTGTTCTGGAACGAATAGCCAATCACCGTCACCATCGGCAGCAGCATCAGCAGGCTGATGATGATGAGCGAGGGCGACAGATAGAGATAGGGTGCGACCGCTCGTTTCAGCCTATGGTGGGAGCGCTTCTGCGGGGTCATATGCCAACCTTGGGATACGCCTTCAAGAGAAGGGGAGCTTCGGAAACGGGTCCGTCTCGCATTGCCGATGCGTTGTCGCCGGGAGGCCCGCCCGAAGTCAGGCCGCCCGGTAGAGATCGCAAAACAGGCCGATCAGAATTTCGCCATCCAGCCCTTTTGAGCGTTGGCCGCGGCTTCTTCCGGAGATTGTTCGCCGGCGAGCATCTTCTGGGCTTGCACGTCGAACTGGGTCATCAGGTCTTCCGCCACCGGCAGGCCCGTGAACTCATTGGCAAGATAGCCGGTCTTGAAGATTTCGAAAGCCTTGCCGAAAGCCTTGTCGGAGGTCACGAAATCTGGCTTGGCGTTGACGTTGCCGGGGAAGGCGTTGGCAAGCGACACGAGCTTGGCGTTCACCTTTTCGCTCATCAGATACTGGACGAGTTTCCAGGCCTCTTCCTGATGTTTCGAGCCCGCGGAGATGCCGATGCCCCAGGAGGCGTATGGCAGGCCGCGCTTGCCGTCGTAGTTTTCCACGACCGGGACCGGGATGAGGTCGAAGTTCAGATTGGGATTGCGTTTGCGGATGAGGTTCACATGCGCGAGCGAGTCGATCATCATCCCGACCCGGTCGTTGACGAATTCCTCGACCTTTTCCTGTTCGGTCTTGGTGGCGATGCCGGGCGAGATGGTGCCCGCGTCATTGAGCGATTTGACGAAGGTCAGCATATCCACCACCGGCTTGGCCTCGAGAGCCGGCTTGCCGTCCGCCATCATCGATTGACCCGACGCCCAGACCCACGACATCATGTCGTTCTGGACACCGGACGGCGTCTGCAGCGACAGCGGCAGCACCCAGCCATACTGGTTCTTGTCGGCCTGGGTCATCTTCTTGGCGGCTTCGAGGAACTCAGCGCGGGTCGACGGCAGCTTGGTGACGCCCGCCTTGGCGGCGAGGTCCAAATTCACGAAGACCGGATAGACGAACGAAGCCACGGGAAACATCACGGCTTTGCCGTCCACCTTGATGATGTCCGCGACCTGCGCTTTGTCGAAGCCGCTCGCATCCATCATCGGGTTCATGTCGGCCAGCGCATTCTGCGCGTTCAGATTGTTGACCCAGGCGCCGTCGAGACCAACGACGTCGCTAAGCGTTCCGGTCGCGGCACCAACCGAGATCTGGTCTCGCGTGGTCGCATAGGGGCCGCTGACCAGCGTCACCTTGATCCCGGGGTTTGCGGCCTCGAATTCGTCCATGATTTTCCGCAAGGAGCCTGCGGGCAGCTCCGGCTCCCACCACTGGGTGAATTCCAGCGTCGTGTCCGCCATGGCGCCGGTTGCGCCAAGCAACCATGCGGCCGCTGCCATTTTCAGCATCGCGGGTCTTATCCGAAACGTCATTTTCTCCTCCTTCTTTAGGATCGGCTGCACAATGCGGACGATCGTCTGGTTTATTCAGAAGTCTTCATTCGCAGGCGCCTCGCTCTCGCCTGCTGGCTCTGCCGCAATTCTTCAGATCGCCAGATGCGTCTCGGGATCGAAGAAATGGAGCTTGCTGTCATCCAGGGCCAACCGGACTTCCGAGCCGGAGCGGACTGCGCTGTCCGGTTCGAATTTCGCCACCGCGTTCGACGTCAGGCCGAAATCCTCCACCGCGTCCGGGTCGCCCGAGTCCACCCGGACCGCGTCGATGTTCAGATGGACGATATGTTCCGACCCGAGTTCCTCGATCGAGGTCACCTTTGCCGGTATCGTCTGATACTTGCGGCCGGATTCGAGGCTGCTGTCATAGAGATGCTCCGGGCGGATCCCGAACACGACCTTGCGCCCCGCATACGACCTCAAGCCCGGCCTGCGCACGAAGGCTGCATCCTGCAGCCGGATGGCGAAGGTGCCGGACGTCAGTTCGTCGCCCGTCAGGGTCGCCTCGAAAAGGTTCATCGAAGGAGAACCGATGAAGCCGGCAACGAAGGCGTTCACCGGCGATTCATAGAGCCGCTTGGGCGTGTCGACCTGCTGCAGCACGCCGCCCTTCAACACCGCGACCCTGTCACCCATCGTCATCGCTTCGGTCTGGTCGTGGGTCACGTATATGGTCGTGACGCCGAGCTGCTTCTGCAGGCTGGTGATTTCGGCGCGCATCTGGACACGCAGTTTCGCGTCCAGATTGGAAAGGGGTTCGTCCATGAGAAAGGCGGCCGGCTCGCGCACCATGGCGCGGCCCATGGCAACCCGTTGACGCTGTCCGCCCGAAAGGTTCGCGGGTTTGCTGTCCAGCAGCGACGTCAGCTGCAGCGTCTTGGCGATCTCGTCGACGCGCTTCCTGCGCTCGGCCTTCGGCTTGCCCGCCAGCCGCATCGAAAAGGCGATGTTTTCGAACACTGTCATGTGCGGGTAGAGCGCATAGCTCTGGAAGACCATGGCGATGTCGCGGTCCTTGGGCGGCATGTCGACGACGTCGACGCCGCCGATCCGAAGGCTGCCGCTGGTGACGTCCTCCAGCCCCGCGATCATTCGCAACGCGGTGGATTTGCCGCAGCCGGACGGGCCGACGAGGATCAGGAACTCGCCGTCCTCGACCGACAGGTTCAATTGGTCGATGGCGTGAAAATTGTTCCCGTAGGTCTTGCAGATATTCTCAAG
>NZ_RZOS01000236.1:0-8855 GCF_004022605.1 Mesorhizobium sp. M4B.F.Ca.ET.089.01.1.1 | reverse complement strand
GGGCAAGACGACATTCCTCAAGGCGCTGTCGGGCGAGCTTGCCTATACGGGCGGCATTGCGCTCAACGGCTGCGACCTCAAGGCGATGAAGCCGGTTGAGGCGGCGACCTATCGCGCCGTGCTGCAGCAGGCGACGACATTTTCCTTTCCGTTCACGGTGCGCGAGATCGTCAGGCTCGGCCTTGTCGGCGGCCGCTCCGGCGTGCTGCCCGGCGAGGACGCGCGGCTGCCTGAGCGGGCGCTGGCGCGCGTCGATCTCGACGGCTTTGCCGGACGATTCTACCAGGAGCTTTCAGGTGGCGAGCAGCAGCGCGTGCAGCTTGCCCGCGTGCTCTGCCAGGTCTGGGCGCCGGTGCTCGATGGCAAGCCGCGCTACCTGTTCCTCGACGAGCCGGTGTCCAGCCTCGACGTGAAGCATCAACTGATCATCATGGACATTGCCTGTGATTTCGCCAGGCGCGGCGGCGGCGTCGTCGCCATCCTGCACGATCTCAACCTGACCGCCATGTATGCCGATCGCATCCACGTCATGCATCACGGCCGGCTCGCCGCCGCGGGCGCGCCGCAGCACGTGCTGACCGACGAACTGATCGAGAAGGTGTTCGATTGCCGGTTGAAAGTTGGCGTGCTGCCGGCAGCCAATATTCCGTTCGTTTTGCCGCAATCGGCGGCCTAGCCGCCTGCTGCAATCAGGCGGCGGGGGCGCGCTGCTCCAGCATGTCGATGCCAAGCAGATGGCGCACATTCGGGCGCGCCGCCACCAGGTCTGCGATCGTGTAGCGCGACAGCACGGCAAAGAAGGCGTTGAGCGCCTCGCGCAGCGCCGAGTTCAGCGCGCAGCTGTCGACCAGCGGGCATTCGACCGCGTCGTTCTCGAAGCATTCGGCCATGGCGAAGCTCTCTTCGGTCACCCGCACGACGTCGAACAGGCTGATCTGTTCGGCCGGACGGCCGAGCCTGACGCCGCCATTCCTGCCACGCACCGTCTCGACCAGGCCGTTCTCCACCAGCGGCTGCAGGATCTTGAACAGGAACAGCTCCGACACCGAATAGGCGGCGGCGATCTCGGGGATGCGGCTCAGCCGTTCGGTATTGGCGGCGCAATACATCAGGATGCGCATGGCATAATTGGTCTGGCGCGTCAGCCGCATTTCGTCCTCTTGAACCAGTAGCTTGGGCTCAATATGGCCTATACCTTGGAACAATTCCAGACTGGCGGCGCACGATAGATGAATAAACGCGTCAACTTTATGTGCATGGTGGCGCAAATCGTGAGCGTGGGTAGCGTGCCGCGGGCATTTGGCCTCCAGCGTCCCTAGATAAGTCGCAACATCGATCAGGAGCGGCTCACAATGTCACAAGCGGCCCCGGCCATGAACCATGTCCGATTCGACACCGACGCCGCTGCCAAGCTTGCGGCGCTGAGGCGAACCAAGTTCGTGGCGACCGCGGCGCTGGCGCTCTGCGTTCTGGTCTTTGCGCTCGCCAAGTCGTTCGAGGGCACCTATCCGTGGCTCGGCTTCGTCGCCGCCTTCGCCGAGGCGGCGACCATCGGCGGGCTGGCCGACTGGTATGCGGTGGTGGCGCTGTTCAGGCGCCCGCTCGGCCTGCCGATCCCGCACACGGCCATCATCCCGGAAAACCAGAACCGCATCGCCGACAATCTCGGCCGCTTTATCGAGGTCAATTTCCTGGCGCCGGAGCCGGTGCGCGAAAAGCTTGCCGAGGTCGATTTCTCCGCCTTGGTTGCCGACTGGCTGGCCGATGCGGAGCGCGCCGCCGGCCTGTCGCGCTTTGTCGCCCGCCTTGTGCCGCAGACGCTTGCCGCCGTCGAACAATCCGGCCTGCGCGGCTTCGTCACCAGCCGCATGATGGATGAGGTCGAGAAGGTGCCGCTGGCGCCGCTTGCCGCCGAGCTCCTGTCGGCGCTCACCGACGACCGCCGCCACCAGAAACTGTTCGACGAGTTCACCAGGGTGATCGGCCGGTTCCTCAACGACGAGGAGGCGCTCTCCGCCATGCGCGAGAAGATCCGCGAGGAATTGCCGTCGCTGTTCAACCTGTTTCGCGCCGACGCCTATCTCCTGAAGAAGATCGTGGCCTCGGCAGGCACGCTGCTCGAGGAGGTGCGGGCCGATCCCGACCACCCGATGCGGGCAGAGTTCGACCGTTTCGCGAGGACTTTCATCGAACGGCTGAGGACGTCGAAGCAATATGCCAGGCGGGCCGAGCAGTTGAAGCGCGATTTCCTGGAGCAGCCGGAGATGAAGGCGCTGGCCGGCGGCATGTGGGAAAGCCTGCGGCAGTTCATCGAGCAGGACGCTCAGGCGGAGAACTCCCTGATCCGCGCCCACTTGGCCAACATGTTCGTCGAGGTCGGCCGCCATCTGGCCAGCGACGCGCGGATCAGGGCCGACATGAACCAGGGGTTCGTGGTGGCGCTGTCGTCCTTCGTCGAAAGCCAGAAGAGCGGCGTGTCGAAATTCATCGCCGACCAGGTCAAGCGCTGGGATCTCGGCCAGCTCACCCGGCTGATCGAGATGAACATCGGCAGGGACCTGCAATATATCCGCTTCAACGGCATGGTCATCGGCGGCCTTGCCGGCATCGTGCTCTACACGGCCGAGCGGTTGTTCCTCGTCAATTGACGCAAGCGTAGCGTGCTCTATTCTTCCTGGCGGGAGTAGATTGGGGAGCAGAGATATGGCGAAACAACCGGAATCCGACTCGTTCCTGGACATGTTCAGCAGGTTCGGCCGCGACCTGAAGGTGCCGAATGTCGATGTCGAGGCGATAATCAGCCACCACCGCAAGAATCTGGAAGCACTCGAAAAATCGGCCAGGGCCGGCGCGGCCGGCGCGTCCTCGCTGCTCAGCCGGCAACGCGAGATGATGCAGGACGCGCTGCGCGAGATCACCGATCTGGCGCAGAATTACCGGGCGCCCGGCAATCCGCAGGAGTTGATGGCGAGGCAAGCGGAGTTCGCCCGCAAATCCTTCGAGACGGCGCTGAAGAATGCCGGCGAGGTGGCTGAAATGGCCAGGAAATCCGGCACCGAATCCATCGAGATCCTGCGCGAGCGGATCAAGGACGCGATGGCGGAGATCCGCGCCGGCTACGACAAGAAGTGACGCTTCCCAGCGGCGTCGCTGGTGCTGCCTGCCAGGTACCATCGCGCTTCCGGGGGCGGCTAGCTCGCGGGCGTTGAGGGGCAATGCTGCCTTCCGGCGGCATTGTGGACGAGCTGCCACCCATGGCAGCAAAACGCTGCCTGTCGGAACCGATTTGCCAGGCGGCGAATTGACAGGGGGCTCCGCTTCGTGGTCGGGAGACAGGCAAAGCGATCGGGAAAGCAGGAATGACGGAAACACGGCCGAGGACGCCGCCGACCTTCGAGCAGTTGAGGACGATGGCCGGGCAGGAAGTCGGCGTGTCGGAGTGGACGACGGTCGACCAGCATCGCATCGACCAGTTCGCCGAATGCACTGGCGACCATCAATGGATCCATGTCGACCCTGAAAGGGCAAAACGGCAGAGTCCGTTCCGCACCACGATCGCGCATGGCTATCTGACGCTGTCGATCATCGGCGCGTTGGCGCTCGACATGGGCATCGTGCCCGAAAACACCCAGGCCGCCTTCAATTACGGCTTCGACAAGGTGCGTTTCCTGGCGCCGGTCCGGGTCGGCTCGCGCATCAGGTTGCGCACGACGCTGCTGTCCATGGAGGACAGGGGCCCCGGCCAGTATCTGATGAAGGCCGCCAATACGGTCGAAATCGAAGGCGAGCAGAAGCCCGCCCTGACCGCCGAGACACTGGTCATGCTGTACGAGCGCCGCAAGCGGGCAGGGGCCTAGAGCTGTTTGGAATTCTACTCTGGCGGCCATCTGATGGCGTTTTCTGCGCTTACGGTGCTCACGGACCCAAATGTCCGCTGCGCTCCGGTTCTCGAAACCACCACCATATGGTTCGCCAGAGCGAATTTCGAAACAGCTCTAGGCCTCGGTCCGCTCCTTGCTTCTCGTAGCCGCCCGCCGGCAGAACACGGCAAGGCCGAGCGCAAACAGCGCAAGCGCCATCGCGAACCGGAGTGTGACCTGCATTCCGAGCAGGGTTGCCGATGGGGTCGCTGAATCTGCTCCAGCAGATGCCGCGGCGAATATGGCGCCCATCAGCGATGCGCCGGTGATCAGGCCGAGATTGCGCGACAGGTTGACGAGGCCGGAGACGACACCGCGCTGGTCGGCGGTCGCGGCCCCCATCACCGCGGCGTTATTCGCGGTCTGGAACAGGGCATAGCCGCCGCTCAGCGCCAGGACCGGGACGACGTAGCCGGGAATGCCGAACGCGATCCGGATCGACGAGAGGGCAAACGTGCCGAGAACGAGCGAGGCCAGGCCGGCTATCATCGTCGGCTGGGCACCGAAGCGGTCGACCAGCCGCCCCGCCGGCACCGCAGCCAGCGTCGCGACCAACGGTGCCGTGGACATAACAAGCCCGACTGTGGCGGGGTCGAGGCCCAGCGCTCTGGAAAGGTAGAACGGCGCGACCACCAACTGGCCCATCACCACGGTCGAGACGACGACGCTCATGGCGAGGCTTGCGGTCAGCATGCGGTCGCCGAATGCAGCCAGGCGGACGAGCGGCGTTTCGACCTTCAATTCCGTCACGATGAACAAGGCGACGCCAAGGGCGGCAACGACAAGCAGGGCGAGATTGAGCAGACCAACGCTTCCCTTGCCCAGTGTCATGGCCAGCGCGTAGGCGGCCAGCGTCAGGCCGAGCAGAACCGTCCCGAGCGTATCGAAAGCGCTTCGTCCCGGCCCGGACCTGCCGTCCTTGGGCAGCGCGCGCCAGGCAAGCGCGAAAGCCAGCAAGCCGAGCGGCACATTGACCAGAAACATCGCCCGCCAGCCGGCGCCGGCGATCAGCAGTCCGCCGAGCGAGGGGCCAAGCATGGTGCCGATCGACGACATGGCGCCGAGCAGGCCCATGGCGCTGCCGGTCCTGGCCTTAGGGACGGTGCCGGCGACGAAGGCCAGCGTCAGCGCCATCATCACGGCCGCGCCAAGGCCTTGCGCGGCCCGCGCCGCGATCAACAGCCCAAGCGTCGGCGCCAGCGCGCAGAGCGCCGAGGCGATCGTGAACAGGGCGATGCCGCCGAGCAGGAGCGGACGGCGGCCGACAATGTCGGCCAGCCGCCCGGCGCTGACGATCATGGTGGTGATGGCAAGCAGATAGGCCAGCACCACCCATTGCACGGACTGGAACGAGGCGCCGAACACCTGCATCAAGGATGGCAGGCCGACGCTGGCGATGCTGGTCCCGAGAGAGGACAACAGCGTGGCAAGCGACAGGCTGGCCAGCGCCCAGCGAACGGACCGCGTGGGCGTCGCAGCGCCGTCAATCCAATTGCTTTCGGTTCCAACTTTTTCCGCGACGTTCGCCATGGCTTGCTCCTTTGCTTCGGCCTGGTCGTACGCCCCTTGCTGACATGGCGGAAGACGCAGCATTTGCATCTTATTCATGCATGCGACGCCATATATCCGTGCTATGATCCGGCGATGCCGTCACCCGATCTCAACCTGCTGGCCGCCCTGGATGTCCTGCTCAACGAAGGCAGCGTGGCGCGCGCCGCGCAAAGGCTGCGCCTCAGCCCGTCGGCGATGAGCCGCACGCTGGCGCGCCTGCGCGAGGCGACGGGCGATCCGCTGCTGGTCCGCGCCGGCCGGGGCCTTGTGCCGACGCCGCGCGCGCAGGAATTGCGGCTGCAGGTGGGCCGCGTGGTCGAAGACGGGGAAGCGTTGCTGCGCCCGGCCGGGCTGCTCGACCTACAAGGCCTCGACCGGACGTTTACGCTGCGCACCAACGAAAGCTTCGTCGAGGAGTTCGGGCCGCGGCTTGTCGCCCGCGCCGGAGCGGAGGCTGCCCATGTGCGCTGCGCTTCGCGCCGAAGTCCGACAAGGACGTAGCGTCGCTGCGCGACGCGACCATCGATCTGGAGATCGGCGTAGCCGGCGAGACCGGGCCCGAGGTCCGCATTCAGACGCTCTTTCGCGACCGCTTCGTCGGTGCGGCGCGGTCCGGCCATCCGCTAAGCCAGGGCCCCGTCACGCCGGCGCGCTTCGCGGCCGGGCGCCACATCAGCGTTTCCCGGCGCGGCCGCGAGAGAGGGCCGATCGACGAGGCCCTGGAACAGCTCGGACTGCGCCGGACTGTGGTGTGCATGGTGTCCAGCTTCTCGGCGACACTTGCCATGGCCCGCGCGTCCGACCTGATCGCCAGCGTGCCCGAGCGGCATACGGAAGGCGCGCGCGCCGGCATGTTCAGCTTTCCCCTGCCGGTCGCGACAGCGGAGGTGACGATCTCCATGCTCTGGCATCCGCGCCTCGACGCCGATCCGGCGCAACGCTGGCTGCGCGATTGCGTGCGCGCGGTCTGCGCCGCTTCCGGCTGAGCGGAATTACGCTGACATCGCCGCTTCGAGCGCCGTGAAGATGCGTTCGTCAGCCGACTGGGCGACATTGAAGCGCAGGAAGCGGCTGGCCGTTCCGGACAGGCTGAACGCATTGCCGGGTGCCAGCACCACATTGTCGGCCAGTGCGCGGCGAGCGACCTCCGCCGCATCCAGGCCCTCCGGCAGGCTGCACCACAGGAACAGGCCGGCCGGCTGCTCGATCCACGGCGTGATGCCGATCGGCTTCAGGCGGGCACTCGTTTCGGCCATGGCGCGCGCAAGCCGGATGCGCAACGCCTCGACATGCTTGCGGTAGCTGCCGTCCTTCAGCAGGGTCAGCACCAGTTCAGCCGCCAGCCTGCCGCCGCCGAAGGTCGTGGCGATCTTGAGGTCGATGAGCTGCTCGATCCAGTCGCGGGGCGCCGCGATGAAGCCGCATCGCACCGAGGCCGACAGCGTCTTGGAGAAGCTGCCGATCTGGACGACGCGGTTGAGGCCATCGAACGCCGCCAGGCGCGGGGCGGGGCTGTGCTCGAAATCGGCGAAGATGTCGTCCTCGACGATGGTGAGGTCAGCCTGGTCGGCGAGCTTGAGCAGCCGGTGGGCGGTGACCGGCGACAGGATCGCGCCGGTCGGATTGTGGATGCCGGAGTTGGTGATGTAGAGGCGCGGCCGGTGCTCGGCCAGCGCCGCGGCGAACAAGTCGATGTCCGGCCCAGATGGCGTGTAGGGCACGCTGACCACCTTGGCGCGGTGGGCGCGCAGAAGCGCGTGAAAATTGAAATAGCAGGGGTCGTCGACCAGAACGGTATCGCCGGGCTCGATCAGGAAGCGGCACAAGAGATCGATGGCCTGGGTGCCCGATTCCGTCAGCATGATCTGCTCGGGCGAGGCTTCGATGCCATGCCCGGCCATGCGTCGCGCCAGCAACTGTCGCAGCGGTGCCAGGCCGAGCGGCGTGCCGTAATCGGCAAGCGCGACATCATCGGCGCGCGCCGCCGTGCGCAGCGCCCGGCGCAAGGCGGCCTGCGGCATCCATGCGGCCGGCAACCAGCCGCAGCCAGGTTTCAGCACCTCATCGCCGGCTTCCAGAGACTGGCGCGAGACCCAGAGCGGATCGACCTCGCGGTCGAGCCGGGGGCCGATCTCGGCCAGCGACAAAGGCGCCAACTGACCGGCGGCGTAGAAGCCCGAGCCCGGGCGCGAGCGGATCGTGCCTTCGGCGGCGAGCCGTTCGTAGGCCTCTACGACGGTGGATTTCGAAACCCGCATGGATTTGGCGAAGGCGCGGATCGAGGGCAGCCGCGCGCCCGGCGTCAGGCTGCGCGCGGCGATCCGCTGGCGGATGGTCGCCATGACAGTTTCGACAAGGGTGGTCGCGACAAGTGTGCGCGCGGCGTCGGTTTCCAGAACGAGTGCGGTCATCTGTATTGCTCAATGGGCCATTACAGTTTTGCAGAATTGTACCGCATTGTCTCTGGCTGCACCATAGGGGTCTGCCCGATACAGGGCGAAAGCAATGGGGCCTGCAATGGACAAGACCGCGAGCGGCTGGGTGAACGGATTCGTCGGCGTACTGATTTTCTCAGGCTCGCTGCCGGCGACGCGTGTGGCGGTGGCGGATTTCGATCCGACCTTCCTGACTTCGGCCCGCGCGGCGATTGCCGGACTGCTCGGCCTGGTGATGCTCGTCCTGTTCCGGCAGAAACGTCCGGAGCGCGGCGATTTTCTGTCGCTGGTGATCGTGGCGCTCGGCGTGGTGGTCGGCTTCCCCTTGCTGACGGCGCTGGCGCTGAAGCATGTCACTTCGGCCCATTCCATCATCTTCGTCGGCCTGCTGCCGCTGGCGACGGCGATCTTCGGCGTGCTGCGCGGCGGCGACCGACCAAGGCCGGCCTTCTGGCTGTTCTCCTGCCTCGGCAGTGCGCTCGTTGGGAGTTTTGCCTTGACGCAGGGCGTCACCGCCTCGCCGGTCGGCGACGCGCTGATGCTGGCCGCCATTATCGTCTGTGGACTGGGTTATGCCGAGGGTGCCGCGCTGTCGCGCCGGCTCGGCGGCTGGCAGGTGATCTGCTGGGCTTTGGTGCTATCGCTGCCGATCATGCTGGTGCTGACCTTCGTGACGCTGCCGCCGTCCTTCGCCGGCATTGGCTCCGGCGCATGGGCCGGCCTCGCCTATGTCTCGCTGTTCAGCATGCTGATCGGTTTCGTGTTCTGGTATCGCGGCCTGGCCCAAGGCGGCATCGCCGCCGTCGGCCAGCTGCAGCTTTTGCAGCCCTTCTTCGGCCTGGCGCTGGCGGCGAGCCTGCTGCACGAACAGGTCAGCCCGCTGATGATCGCCGTCACCGTCGCCGTGGTGCTTTGCGTCGTCGGCGCCAAGAGATTCGCCAAGCAGGAG
>NZ_RZOS01000235.1:0-8890 GCF_004022605.1 Mesorhizobium sp. M4B.F.Ca.ET.089.01.1.1 | reverse complement strand
CCGCCGACATGGTCGACATGGAGACATTCGCCTGCCTGCGCGCCTGCCAGCTCTTCGGCGTGCCGCTGATCGGACTGCGCGGCATTTCCGACGGTGCGGCGGATCTGAGGCATGTCGGCGACTGGACGGAGTATCTCCACGTCATCGACGAGAAGCTGGCCGGCGCCATTGGCCTGCTGGAGCAGGCGATCGCATCCGGAACGATCCGGCTTGGTTCCCGGCAAGGACTGGATTGAGCCAGACGCCCCGCAACCCATTGCGCCGACTCGTTTCTTTCTCTAAACGCTCGCCATGAAAACAGCCAATCGCTCCGACACCGTCCTGATTGTCGACTTCGGCAGCCAGTTCACGCAGCTCATCGCCCGCCGCATCCGCGAGGCCGGCGTCTTTTCCGAGATCGTGCCGTTCCAGTCGGCCGAGGCGGCTTTCAAGCGCATCAACCCGAAAGCGGTGATCCTCTCCGGCGGCCCGGCCTCGACCACCGATATCGGCAGCCCGCGCGCGCCGCAGATCGTCTTCGAGGCCGGCGTGCCGGTGCTCGGCATCTGCTACGGCCAGATGGCGCTCTGCGTGCAGATGGGCGGCGTCGCCGAAAGCTCCAACCATCGCGAATTCGGCCGCGCCTTCGTCGAGATCGAGAAGGAAAGCCCGCTGTTCGAGGGGCTGTGGGCGCCCGGCCAGCGCCACCAGGTGTGGATGAGCCATGGCGACCGCGTCATCTCCTTGCCGGAGGGCTTCGAGGTGTTCGGCAGGTCGGAAGGCTCGCCCTTCGCCATCTTCGGCGATGTCGAGCGCAAGATGTACGGCATCATGTTCCACCCCGAAGTGGTGCACACGCCGGATGGCGCCAGGCTGCTCCGCAATTTCGTCCACAACATCGCCGGCATCGAGGGCGACTGGACGATGCGCGCCTATCGCGAGCATGCCGTCGAGGCGATCCGCAACCAGGTCGGCAAGGGCAAGGTGATCTGCGCGCTGTCGGGCGGCGTCGATTCCTCGGTTGCAGCGCTCCTCATCCACGAGGCGGTCGGCGACCAGCTGACCTGCATCCTCGTCGACCACGGGCTGATGCGCAAGAACGAGGCGGCGCGCGTGGTGGAGATGTTCCGACAGCACTACAATTTGCCGCTGATCCTGGTCGATGCCTCCGACCGTTTCATCTCGGCGCTGGAAGGCGAGTCCGATCCGGAGAAGAAGCGCAAGACCATCGGCCGGCTGTTCATCGAAGTGTTCGAGGAAGAGGCAAAGAAGCTCGGCGGCGCCGACTTCCTCGCCCAGGGCACGCTCTATCCCGACGTCATCGAAAGCGTCTCCTTCTCCGGCGGCCCGTCGGTGACGATCAAGTCGCACCACAATGTCGGCGGCCTGCCCGAGCGCATGAACATGAAGCTGGTCGAGCCGCTGCGCGAGCTGTTCAAGGACGAGGTGAGGGCGCTGGGCAAGGAACTCGGCCTGCCCGAAAGCTTCATCGGCCGCCATCCGTTCCCAGGCCCCGGCCTTGCCATACGCTGCCCGGGCGGCATTTCCCGCGACAAGCTGGAGATCCTGCGCGAGGCCGACGCCATCTATCTCGACGAGATCCGCAAGGCCGGCCTCTACGACGCCATCTGGCAGGCCTTCGCCGTCTTGCTGCCGGTGCAGACCGTTGGCGTGATGGGTGACGGCCGCACCTACGAGTTCGTCTGCGCGCTGCGCGCCGTCACCTCGGTCGACGGCATGACGGCCGACTTCTACCACTACGACATGAACTTCCTCGCCGCCGCCGCCACCCGCATCATCAACGAGGTGCGGGGCATCAACCGCGTCGTCTACGACGTGACGTCGAAGCCGCCCGGCACAATCGAGTGGGAATGATTCAGGTCTATCCGAACGTCGCCGAAATTACGCCAGAAATCGATCTAACTAACTGAAATTAAAAATAATTTTTGCCAACAGCTTTCGCTGCCTATCGGCGTGCATTGTTCGGCCTTGCCGGACTGGCTGCCGGACCTCCGACATATTGCCACGATGAATTTTCAACAGTACCGTCACCTCATAGAGGTCTGATGACGGTACTTTTTTCAGGCTAAGGCTATGAAAATTAAGAAGAAGTTCCGCCAAAAGCCCTCAAAAAACCCGTGACGGTACTTTTGGAAAGGCAGTCGGGATGCTGACGGACGCCGCAATCAAGGCATTGAAAATAAAGCAGAAAATGTACAAGGTGGCGGATCGTGACGGGATGTATGTCCGCGTCATGCCTAGCGGCACGATCTCGTTTCGTCTGGATTACAGGCTCAATGGCCGGAGGGAGACCGTCTATCTCGGCAAGTACGGGCGCGATGGGATCTCCCTGCTCCAGGCCCGGGAAAAATGCCTCGATGCACGTCGAGCTATCAGAGAAGGCCGCTCTCCTGCCATCGAAAAGCAACGAGACAAGCGGCGACTGAAAGAAGCCAAGAGCTTTGGCCAATTCGGAGAGAAGTGGCTGACCATGGCATCAATGGCGGATAGCACTCGCTCAATGCGCCGGTCAATTTACGAACGCGAACTCCTGCCGGTTTGGCGCAATAGGCTGCTGACCGAAATCACACCGGACGATCTTCGCGCCCAATGTGCCAAGATCGTCGAGCGTGGAGCGCCGGCAACGGCGATCCACGTCCGTGATATCCTCAAGCAAATTTACGGCTTCGCCATTCTCCATGGCGAGAAGGTGTCCAATCCGGCCGACGACGTAGGGCCGGCATCGATTGCTCACTTTGTCCCGAGAGATCGCTCGCTCTCCCCAACTGAAATCCGCGTCATGCTCAAGATACTGGAGAAGGTCGCAACACTGCCCACCATTCGCCTTGGCCTTCGCCTCATCCTGTTCACGATGGTTCGAAAAAGCGAACTTCAGGACGCAACCTGGGACGAGGTTGACTTCGAGAATGCGGTCTGGACCATTCCAAAGGAACGGATGAAGCGATCGAAGGCCCACAACGTCTATCTATCACGCCAAGCGCTCGACATCTTTGTTGCGCTCAAGACCTGCTCGGGGAACTCTCGTTTCGTGCTGCCATCCCGCTACGACGCGGACGCGCCAATGGCGCGCGCAACCTTCAATCGTGTGACCTATGCGGTGGCCGAACTGGCGAAGAAGGAAGGCCTGCCGCTTGAGCCATTCACCGTGCACGATCTCCGGCGCACGGGCTCTACACTTTTGAACGAACTAGGGTTCAACAGCGACTGGATCGAAAAATGCCTGGCTCACGAGGACGGCCGCTCCTCCCGCGGCGTCTACAACAAGGCGGAATACGAAGTTCAGCGCCGCCACATGATGCAAGAATGGTCCGATGCAGTGGAAGCCTGGGTCGAGGGAAGGAAGCGCCCCGTCGTCCTTATGCCCCCGATGATGACGGTCTTTGAGCCCGATCCAGCGCCTTGACAGGAGCGGTCTTTCTCAAACGCACATCTGGAGGGCTGGCTCGGGGAATTGGTGCTGCCCTGCGCGCATGGAGCCAGGCTTCAACCTCGGCCAAATCCCACACGACGCAACGGGGGGTAAGAGCGAAACGTCGCGGAAATTGCCCGCGCTGCTCCATTTCATAGATTGTGCTGTCAGCCAGAGGGACGATTTCACGTAGCTCCTTACGGCGGATCGTCCGCTTTATTGTAGCCTCCCTGGGATCAGTCATGGCGGCCTACCTTTCCTCGTGTCGCAGAACGATTGCTGCCGATAGCTGGCGAGGATGGAAAGGGCGAAAGTCGATAAGCGTATGTTGGGCGGTGTTTTCGCACATATCGGTCAGTCAGGGTCGCCATGACCCGGACCGAAGAAACGGTTATTCGACCTGACGCGCCTCGACGGATCGCATGCCGCTCCGAGGTCAAGCTTACCGAGGAAGCATTATATAGCGCCCTTCGCCGGGGGCTGTCGGTCCCGCATCCCGCCTTACGGCGGCGCTATGCTGATGCTCCTACGGCCGCCCTGTTGAACCGGTCTCAGGGCCACGAACCTGCTCCAGCACCGAACTGACTTACTCCCTCCGACGGGCATTTCGGTGCTTCCGCCTTGTACGCCCTTTTTTGTGTTTGTCGGGAGAGGGGGGCTCTCCCGACAAAGAGTCAGAGAAGGGCCGGGTTTTCGGCGACGGGTTGAGGCGGAAGGAGAGGCCTTCGGCGCCCGTCATGGAGACGACCCATGACACAAGTTCTGAACGCCACCCGTGATCATTCCGGCGGCTTCAAGGTGGATTTGAGCCGCGGCGAGCGGATTGGTCGCGTGTCCTCGGAATGGTTTTCGCGGCCGGCCGACGAGCGCTACTTGTCCTTATCGGAGCTATTCGAGGCGGTGCAGACGCGGACCGAGCGCAGCCGGACGAGAACCGTGGAAAGCGCGGCTATTCGTGTAGAGGCAAGTCGCAACGATGCCGAGCGCCTGACGCTGGTGCTGCCGGGCTCCGATATTCCAATCGCCCCAACCCATTGGAGTTTTGGCCAACTGGCGAGTCTTGTTGGCGCGCCGGCGGCTTATTTGCGCCAACTTCCAGCGCCGCTCGCCGGCATCAATCTACAATATGGCCTGACGTCTCACCGCTCCGAACAGGTGAAGACGCTGGAAATCGAGGATGGTCGTGTTGAGTTGCGTGCGGTTACCGGCCCGGACTACGGCCGCATCTTCGATCGCGAACTGGTCGCCGCCGTGCAGCGCATCGCCGGCAACGGCACAGGTGACACCCGGTGGAAGGTGCCGGGCGTCCTTGACTGGTCGACGAGCATTTATAATCCGCGAGCCGACATCACTAAGGACACCACGACGCTGTACGCCTCCGACCGCGACGTGTTCCTTTTCCTGGTCGACGATCTCAATCCGATCGCGGCCGGCCGGCTACGGGACGGCTCACCCGATCTTTATTTCCGTGGCTTTTACTGTTGGAATTCGGAGGTCGGCGCCAAGACGCTCGGCATCGCAAGCTTCTATCTTCGCGCCGTTTGCCAGAATCGCAATCTCTGGGGTGTTGAGGAGTTTGAGGAGATTACCATTCGTCATTCGAAATACGCAGCTTCACGTTTTGCGCGTGAGGCCGCGCCGGCGCTTGCACGCTTTGCCAATTCGTCGCCCATGCCCTTCATCAACGGCATCAAGGCGGCGCGCGAGCGGATCGTTGCCCGTACCGATGACGATCGCGGCGACTTCCTGCGCAAGCGTGGCTTCTCAAAGGCGGAGGCAACCAGGATCATTGAGACAGTGCTGACCGAGGAAGGTCGCAAGCCTGAAAGTGTTTTCGACTTCGTGCAGGGCATCACGGCGGTGGCTCGCGACAAGACCCATCAGGATGCCCGGCTTGATCTGGAGGCGCGGGCGAAGAAGCTGTTCGACAAGGCGGTCTGACATTCTGGAAGCCAGGAGATGCACCGGTCTCCAGTTCTGTCCGCTTCGCGTCTTTTTTTCTCGTGCTACGGCGTCGTTCTCAAGAGTAAGAGGGCGGCGCTGCGCTTTGTGACGGGTTGCAGGTCGAGAGAGTGGCTTTCGGCTGCCCGTCGCGGAGTAACATCGATGGCTGCTATTGCCAAAAAGATCACCCTGTCGTCTTCGCGCGACATCCCTTTCAACAAACTTGTGCTCAGTCAGGCAAATGTCAGGCGCGTGAAGGCCGGTATCTCGGTCGAGGAACTGGCCGAGGATGTCGCCCGCCGTGGGCTGCTGCAGGGTCTCAGCGTCCGGCCGGTCAAGGATGAAGCCGGTGTGGAAACCGGAATGTTCGAGATTCCGGCCGGTGGCCGGCGATATCGCGCGTTGGACCTTTTGGTGAGGCAAAAGCGCCTCAGCAAAACCGCGCCGGTTCCCTGCATCGTGCGAGAGCAGGGTATTGCCGAGGAAGACTCGCTGGCGGAAAATGTCCAGCGCGCGCCCCTTCATCCGCTCGACCAGTTTCGGGCCTTCCTTGCCCTTCGCGAGAAGGGGCAGTCAGAGGAGGATATCGCTGCCGCGTTCTTCGTCTCGATCGGTGTGGTCAAGCAACGCCTGAAGCTGGCTTCGGTGTCACCGGCACTGCTTGAGATTTATGCCGAAGATGGTCTGACGCTCGACCAACTCATGGCGTTCACTGTATCCGGCGATCATGAACGCCAGCAGCAGGTATTCGAACGCCTGAAGCCCTCCGATGACAAGCAGCCCTATGCCATTCGGCGCATGCTGACGGAGGGCTCGGTGCGTGCGTCAGACAAGCGGGTGCAGTTCATCGGCATCGACGCCTATGTCGAGGCCGGAGGCATAGTCATGCGCGACCTGTTCCAGGGCGACGACGGTGGCTGGCTGCAGGATGTCGTCCTGGTAGACCGGCTGGTCGCGGATGAGTTGGAACGACGCGCGGAGGCGGTTCGCGCAGAAGGCTGGAAGTGGATCGAAATCGCGCCCGACTTCGCCTACGGCCACGCCTTCGGTCTCCGCCAACTGCGCGGAGAACCGTCGCCTCTTAGCGCCGAGGAGGAGTCGACGCGTAAGGCCTTGCAGCTCGAGTTCGACCGTCTGTCGGAGGAATATGACAGCGTCGAGGACCTCCCGGACGAAATCGATCAGCGTCTCGCTGAATTGGAGACTGGACTTCAGTCCTTCGAAAACCGGCCACTCACCTTCGACCCGCTCGAGGTTGCCCGCGCCGGTGGCTTCATCAGCATCGCGCCAGACGGTTGTCTTCGCGTCGAGCGCGGCTACGTCCGTCCCGAGGACGAGTTGCCCATCGAGACACTGCCAAGCGAAGAGGGGGAGGAACCCTTGGAGGCTTCTGCCGTCCGAGACGGGGGCAGCGTTTCGGCCGACAATGAGCCGCTGGCCGACCCCGAAGAGGACGATCGCATCTCGCCGATCTCTGACCGGCTCATGACGGAACTGACGGCACATCGCACGCTCGGCCTCCGTCAGGCGCTCGGTGGAAATCCGGACATAGCCTTCCTCGCCGCCTTGCACGCGTTCACGCTGAAGATCTTCTACCAATATGGGTCGGATAGCTGCCTGGAACTGGACTTGAAGAGCGTCAGCTTCGGCGCCCAAGCGCCAGGATTGAACGACAGCACCTGCGCACAGGCGATCCGTGTCCGACACGACCTGTGGGCCAACGCGCTGCCGAAGGAAGCTGCCGACCTTTGGGATGCCCTTCGCGACTGGGATCGCGATCGCCAGGCTGCGCTTTTCGCACATGCCGTCAGCATGTCGGTCAACGCCGTGCATGAAGCATGGAACAGGCGCCCGCGCGCTCTCGCCCATGCCGACCGGCTGGCACACGCCATCGACCTCGACATGACGGCGGCCGGCTGGCGGCCGTCTGTCGACAACTTCCTTGGGCGTGTCACAAAGGCGCGCATTCTCCAGGCACTCACTGAAGCGAAGGGCCAGGAAGCCGCTGACCGAATAGCGCACCTCAAGAAGGGCGACATGGCGAGCGAGGCGGAGAAGCTGATCGGGAGCAGCGGTTGGCTCCCTGAGCCCCTGCGCACCCCGGGAAACGGGAATACAGAAACGAATGAGACAGGATCGCCGCAAACGGTGGTCGAAGCGACGGCAGGGAACGACGGCGAATTGTCCGTGGCCGACACCGAGAGCTTCGCTGAAAATGACGATGCCGCGAATGAGCCTCATACGATCGCTGCTGGATGATCAGTGGCAAGTCTTCATCTGGCCCGCCGGAGACGGCGGGCCTCTTTTCTGGAGGCGGACCGTGTCTAGAAGCCCGAACGACCTCGCGCGCCGTCTCAGCCGGCAGGCGGAGGCGGTATGCCGGAACTATCTTTCAAACGGCCGGCGCCATGGCAACTATTGGCTGGTAGGCGACGCCCGAAACACGCCTGGGCGATCGATGTATGTAAGGCTGAGGGACACTCCAAAGGGTCCCGCAGGCAAATGGACTGATGCTGCTACCGGCGAGCACGGTGACCTGCTGGACGTGATCCGCGAGAGCTGCGGCCTGATCGACTTTATCGATATCAGCGCGGAAGCCTGCAACTTTTTGAGCTTGCCGCGCTCCGAACAGCAGCCGACGGTATCGAAGCAGACCAGGGCGCTGGCACCTTCCGGTTCTGCAGGAGCAGCGCGGCGGTTGGTCTCCATGTCGCGGTCGATACCAGGAACGCTTGTGGAGACCTATCTTCGTGGACGCGCGATCACAGCCTTGCACGAGACCGGGAGCCTTCGGTTTCATCCGCGCTGCTATTACCGTCCGGAACGCGGCCCGACCGAAACATGGCCGGCAATGATCGCAACCGTCACCGACCTCAAAGGCAAACTTACCGGTGCCCACCGCACCTGGCTCGATCCGGGCGGATTTAGCGAGGCTCACCTTGGGCGCGCTCCGATTGAGACGCCGAGACGCGCCATGGGCCAACTGCTCGGACACGCCGTCCGCTTCGGCTGCTGTTGCGATGTCATGGCTGCCGGCGAAGGCATCGAGACCATGTTATCGCAACGCACTGTCCTGCCCGCCATGCCGGCACTCGCGGCACTGTCGGCGGCGCATCTGTCCGCAATCCTGTTTCCTGAAACATTGTGGCGGCTCTATATCGCCCGTGACAATGATCCAGCCGGTGACGGAGCAGTGGCAACTCTCATTGAACGCACCAATGCGGCCAGCCAGCATCGCCGATATCTTCGACGCTCTCGTGGTGGCAATGGCCGACACACGCCTTGAACCCGATCTTGAGGAACTCCTGTGGGGAACGGTCAATCTGTTCCATCGCGCGACCAGGCGGATCGAGCGGGAGCTCGATGAAAACGAGCTCTGCCAGCTGCGGCTGCAGCGCGAACAGGACGGATCCGAGGTCAAGTCGGTCGAGCTCGAGCGCCTCATCGCCCAAGGTCAGACCATGCTCGAACGCCGCAGCGCTTTCGAATTGATGCGCGACCAGGCCGCCGAGCACTACGAGCGTAACACCCACTCGA
>NZ_RZOS01000234.1:0-8940 GCF_004022605.1 Mesorhizobium sp. M4B.F.Ca.ET.089.01.1.1 | reverse complement strand
CGCCGCCGGCCGCACGCTGGACGGCCCGCATCGCTCCGATCTCGTGGTGCGGCACAGGCCCAAGGCAATGCCGGCCGAGCTCTGCTCGACCGGCGAGCAGAAGGCGCTCCTGGTCGGCATCGTGGTCTCGCATGCAAGGCTGACCGGCGAGATGTCGGGGATGACGCCGATCCTGCTGCTCGACGAAATCGCGGCGCATCTCGACGCCGGCCGGCGCGCCGCCCTGTTCTCGATCCTGGAGGAGCTGAACTGCCAGGCGTTCATGACCGGAACCGACGCGGCGTTGTTTTCCAGCCTCGCAGGCCGCGCGCAGTTCCTGACGGTCGACCACGGCACCGTTGGGCCAACCGAAGACCCCTGACAAGGTTTTTGCGCCACGATAAGGTCTGGCCATGACCACGCTTTCCGACGAAGAACTCGAGCGCTACGCGCGCCACATCGTGCTGCCGGAGATCGGCGGCGCCGGCCAACAGAAACTGAAGCGGGCGCGGGTGCTGGTGATCGGCGCCGGCGGGCTCGGCGCCCCGGTGCTCGAATATCTCGCCGCCGCCGGCGTCGGCACGCTCGGCATCGCCGACGACGACACGGTCTCGCTGTCCAACCTGCAGAGGCAGGTGATCCACGGCACGGACGCGATCGGCATTGCCAAAACCGACAGCGCGTCAGCGGCGATCATGCGCATCAACCCCAATGTGGCGGTCGAGCCGCATCAGCTCAGGCTGACGGCGGAGAATGCCCCTGCCCTCGTCGCACGCTACGACATCGTGGTCGACGGCTCCGACAATTTCGAGACGCGTTATGCGGTGGCCGATGCCTGCGCCGCGGAAGGCAAGCCCCTGGTGCACGCCGCCGTCGGCCGCTTCGACGGCTCGCTGACGGTGCTGAAACCATTCGAGACCGGCGCCGACGGCAAGCCTAACCCCGGCTACCGCGACCTTTTCCCGGAAGCACCGCCGGAGGGACTGGTCCCGTCCTGCGCCGTCGCCGGCGTAGTCGGCGCGCTGACCGGTGTGATCGGAACGCTGCAGGCGATGGAGGCGATCAAGCTGATCACCGGCATTGGCGAGCCGCTGGTCGGCCGGCTTTTGCTTTACGACGCGCTCAGCGCGCGCTTCGACACGATCCGCTACAAGAGAGCCTGATCGCATGGACCGGCCGACGGGCGTCTTCGTCACGCAAATTCCTCCCGATTTCGGGCAATGGGACGAGTTGCATTCGCTGATCATGCGCGCCTTTGCCTATATGGACGGCGTCATCGATCCGCCGTCCTCGGCGCATCTGCTGACCGCGGCAAAGCTCAAGGAAAAGGCAAAACAGGAGACGGGTTTCCTGGCCCTGCAAGGTGCGAGGATCGTCGGCTGCGTTTTCATGCTGGAAAGGCAGGACGATTTCTACATCGGCAAGCTCGCGGTCGAGCCGGACTTTCAGGGGCAAGGCATCGGCAGGCTGCTGATGCGGGCCGCCGAGGAAATTGCTGTGAGCCGTGGCAAGGGCGCCATCGAACTGCAGACCCGCATCGAGCTCTCCACAAATCACAGCGCCTTCGCCCGGCTGGGCTTTGGCGAGACCGAACGCACGGCGCATGAAGGCTACGATCGGCCGACCTCGATCACCATGCGCAAGGTGCTGCCATGAGCCTCGCCCTCAGCGCGGAAGAACAGGCGATCGCCGCCGGCAGGGACGGCGCCGCGATGGCGATGCGCATCGTCGCCGAAAGCGCCCGGCTGCTCGGCGCGCCGCGACTGATCCCGATTGCCTCGACGCATATAGACGGGGCGCTCTATCACGGCGATTCCGGCACGCTGTTCGCCGAGAGGCTGGTCGAGGGCGGCGCGCGCGTCGCCGTGCGCTCGACGCTCAATGTCGGCGCGCTCGACCTGATGGGCTGCGCGCGCATCCGCCTCGAGGAGCCGGCGCGCGGCATGGCGCGGCGGATGATGGAGGCCTATCGCAAGCTTGGCTGCGAGCAGAGCTGGACCTGCGCGCCTTACCAGGCCGGGCACAGGCCAGCGCTGGGCAGCGACGTCGCCTGGGGCGAATCGAACGCAGTGGTTTTCTGCAATTCTGTGCTGGGCGCGCGCACCAACCGCTATGGCGATTTCCTCGACATCGCCTGCGCCATCACCGGCCGCGCCCCGGACTACGGCCTGCATCGCCTCGAGAACAGGCGGGCGCGACTGGTGTTCGATGTCTCCGGCCTCTCGCCTTCCTTCCTGGCATCCGAAATCGCCTGGCCGGTGCTGGGCAGCCTCTATGGTCGCGAGGTCGGCAACGCCGTCGGCGTCGTCACCGGCGTAGCCAAGCACCCCGGCGAGGATGCGCTCAAGGCATTCGGCGCCGCCGCGGCCTCATCCGGCGCGGTCGGTCTGTTCCACATTGCCGGCGTGACGCCGGAAGCGCCCGATGCGAACACGATTCTCGCCGGCGCGACGCCGGAGACGGTGATCCGCGTCACGTCTGAAATGGCCGGGAAGGCCCGTGCCGGGCTGTCCACGGCGGCGGCATCGAAAACGATCGATGCGGTTGCAATCGGCAGCCCGCATCTGTCGCTCGCCGAATTCGACGCGCTGGAGCGGCTGATCGCCGGCCGCCGGCTCAGCGTGCCGATCTATGCCTGCACCGGCCGCCATGCGCTGTCCGGACTCGAGCAAAGCGGCCGGCGCAAGGCGCTGGAGGCAAGCGGGGTGGTCATCGTTGCCGACACTTGCGTGGTGGTGACGCCGATCATGCCGGAGCTCAGCAACGGGGTGCTGATGACGAATTCGGGCAAGTTCGCGCACTACGCGCCCGGCAACACCGGCTACTCGGTGCTCTACGCCTCGCTGGCAGACTGCGTCGAAAGCGCCGTTCTTGGTAAGCCACGCTTTACGGATATCGCAGCATGAACGCTCGAGCCGAGATCCTGGTGCCCGGCAAGGGCGGCGAAGGCGAGGCGCTGGTGCTGACGGCGCCGATCAGCTTCTGGGGTGGCGTTGACCCGAAGAGCGGCCGCATCGCCGATGTCCGCCACCCGCAGCATGGCGAGACGATTTCCGGGCGCGTGCTGTTCCTGCCGGGCACGATCGGCTCGTCCTCGGCTTCGGCCGTGCTGATGGAGCTTGTCCACAATGGCCGGGCTCCGGCCGCACTGGTGCTGCACGAGCCGGACGCGATCCTCCTGCTCGGGCTGATCGTCGCCAGGGAAATGGGCTGGGAAACGCCGATGGCGGTCCAGCTCGCTCGAAACGTGTTCGAGACCTATTGCGGGCGCATCGTGAAAGTCGCTGCCGACGGCACCCTCGCCGTCTGAGCGCTCCGCAACGAGCTACGTCTTGAGCGGCAGCACCCGGTCCGGCGGACGGTGGCCGTCGAAGAAGGCGCGGATGTTGATGATCACCTTCTCGCCCATGTCGATGCGGCCTTCGAGCGTCGCAGAGCCCATATGCGGCAGGAGCACGACCTTGCCCTTGGCGGCGAGCTTCAGCAGCTTGCTGTTCAGCGCCGGCTCGTGTTCGTAGACGTCGAGGCCGGCGCCGGCGATCTTGCCGTCATGGATCAGCTTGATCAGCGATTCCTCGTCGATGATGTCGCCGCGCGCGGTGTTGACGATGTAGGCCGACGGCTGCATCAGCGCCAGCCGCCGCGCCGAAAGCAGATGGAACGTCGCCGGCGTCGACGGGCAGTTGACCGAGATGATGTCCATGCGGGCCAGCATCTGGTCGAGGCTTTCCCAGTAAGTCGCTTCCAGCTCGTCCTCGACTGCCGGCAGCACGCGGTGGCGGTTGTGGTAGTGGATCGACAGGCCGAAGGCCTTGGCGCGCCTGGCAACCGCGGTGCCGATGCGGCCCATGCCGACGATGCCGAGCCGCTTGCCCCAGATACGGCGACCGAGCATCCAGGTCGGCGACCAGCCGGCCCATTTCTTGTCGCCGGTGAGCACGTTGGCGCCTTCCGCCAGCCTGCGCGGCACGGCCAGCATCAGCGCCATGGTCATGTCGGCCGTGTCCTCGGTCAGCACGTTCGGCGTGTTGGTGACGGTGATGCCCTTCTTCGCCGCCGCCGCGACGTCGATCTTGTCGACGCCATTGCCGAAATTGGCGATCAGCTTGAGATTGTCGCCGGCCTGGGCGATCAGCGCCGCATCGATGTGATCGGTGATCGTCGGCACCAGCACATCGGCTTCCTTGACCGCGGCGACCAGCTCTGGCTGCGTCATAGGCCGGTCCTCGACGTTCAGCCGCGCGTCGAACAGCTCGCGCATGCGGGTTTCGACCGGGTCGGGCAGCTTGCGTGTGATGACGACGAGGGGCCGTTTTTTGCCTGCCATTTTATCCCCGAAGCTTCCTCGAAACCGATCTCGTTGAGACCTCTTTAACCAAGACAGGCGAAACTTGTAGCCAATCGCGGTATCCGCCCACTCCTGTAACAAGCGGTGCTGCCGAAGACAAAGAAAAAGGGGCGCCGGGGCCGACGGGCAGGCGCCGAAAGGAAACAAAGTGTCTGGTTTCGCGACGCTCCGCCTGGCTTTCAGCGCAGCAGTCCTCGGCGCTCTTCTTTACTCTCCGCAGCAAGTGTCGGCACAGGGCGCCGCCGCTCCCGGGCAGACGATCACGCTCGGCCCGAGCGGCCTGCCGCTGCCGCGCTTCGTCAGCCTGAAATCGGGTCGCGTCAATTCGCGCGTCGGCCCCGGCGCCAACTATTCGGTCGACTGGATGTACATGAAGGCCGGCCTGCCGATGGAAATCATCCAGGAGTTCGACACCTGGCGGCGCGTGCGCGACGCCGACGGCTCGGAGGGCTGGATCAACCAGTCGCTGCTGTCGGGACGCCGCACGGCGATCGTCGCGCCCTGGCAGCGGGGCAAGGGCGGCCGAATCAATCTGCTCGACGACAAGGACAAGGACGCGGGCGTGGTGGCCATCGTCGAACCCGGCGTCATGGGCGCGATCAAGGCCTGCGACGGGCAATGGTGCGAGATGACCTTCGAGGGCCATACCGGCTGGCTGCCGCAGTCGGTCGTCTGGGGCGCCTATCCGGGCGAACGGGTCAAGAACTAATCCGGCCTGAAACTAATCCGGCGTGACAGGCGCTTGGAGTTCGCGGCGTCCGATACGGCCGAGATGGGTATCCTGAAAACCGCTGGGCAGCTTCAGGCCGTAGCCGAGCGCGCGGTCGATGGCGATGTGGGCGATCCAGATCAGCGCGACCGCTGTGGTCATCGAGCTGCCGAGGACGTGGCCGGCCAGCGCCAGGACGAGCGGGACAATCAGCATGTGCAGGGCGTTATAGGTGACGGCGCCGACACGCGGTCCCGCCAGGTATCCCAGCATCGACAGATCCGGCGCCAGGATGAGCAGCGCGAACAGCCACCAGGAAGCGCCAGTCATCGCATAGAGGACGACGGAAGCCGCCGCGGCGACCCACCATTCCAGCTTTACCGCGAGATCGACAAGCCGCATCGCAAACGGATCAGTCGCGGCGCTTCGGGCGCAGCCTGACCACGATATCGACATTGGCGATTTCCATGCCCTGCGGAGGGTCCGGCAGGTTGGAGACAGTCACCGGGCCGCTGGCGATATCGAAGATCCTGTTCTCGCCTTCGATGTAGAAATGATGGTGGTCGGAGGTGTTGGTGTCGAAATAGGTCTTCGATCCCTCGACGGCGAGGATGCGCAGCAGACCCGCCTGGGTGAACTGGTGAAGGGCGTTGTAGACGGTGGCCAGCGACACCGGCACGCCGGCGGCGATCGCCTCCTCATGCAGCTCCTCGGCCGAAAGATGGCGGTCGCCCTTGGCAAAAAGCAGATCGGCCAGCGCAACGCGCTGACGTGTCGGCCTCAGGCCGGCCTCGCGAACCCGCTTGTCCACAGCGACATTGTCCTTCCGGCTGCCCTGATCCATCTATCCCGTCGAAGCTCGCGCTTTCGGCCCAAAAACACGTCCAGAGTGGCGAAAAGACGTCATCGGCCGAAACTGGACACGTTCCGACATATATTCTGTCGGCCGAATGCGATCAATAGAGCAAGACGCTTGTGCGCAGGCGCGCATTGACCCGGGCAGACGGGCAGGTTAAGCGCAAACGCCGGTTTCCGGCCTTGGAAAGATTGTGTTAGGAAGCCAACGACAAGGGCGCCCCACCGCCCGGGACGATCACGGGGACGAAATTCATGGCGGGTTCGAAGTCCAGCTACGAGTATGAGGAACTGCTTGCCTGCGCCCGCGGCGAGCTGTTCGGACCGGGCAACGCGCAGTTGCCCTACCCGCCGATGCTGATGTTCGACCGCATCACCGAGATCAGCGAGACCGGCGGCGCCTTCGACAAGGGCTTCATCCGCGCCGAGTTCGACATCAAGCCGGACCTTTGGTTCTTCGCCTGCCATTTCATCGGCAACCCGATCATGCCGGGCTGCCTCGGACTCGACGCCATGTGGCAGCTGACCGGCTTCTATCTCGGCTGGCTCGGCGAGCCGGGCAAGGGCATGGCGCTGTCGACCGGCGAGGTGAAGTTCAAGGGCATGGTGACGCCGTCGGTCAAGAAGGTGGAATACGGCATCGACTTCAAGCGCGTGATGCGCGGGCGTCTGGTGCTCGGTATCGCCGATGGCTGGCTGAAGGCGGATGGCGAACCCATATACGCGGCGACGGATCTGAAAGTGGGTCTGTCCAAGCAATCGGCGGCGGCTTGACCGGCGCCACCACCGCGCCATGCACCCTCTGCATGCGGGACCGCATGGCGCTTTGATTTTGCGTATGATCGTTTGCGAATTCCGATCACGGTTTTCGACATCATGCGCCGGAAGGAGTTGCGAATGAGACGGGTCGTAGTGACGGGCCTCGGCATCGTGTCGTCGATCGGCAACAACGCCAACGAGGTGCAGGCCTCGCTGCACGATGCCAAATCAGGCATCAGCTTTTCCAATTCCTTCGCCGAACACGGTTTCCGCTGCCAGGTCTGGGGCGCGCCGACGCTCGATCCGTCGGCCATGATCGACCGGCGCGCCATGCGCTTCCTGTCGCAGGGCGCGGCGTGGAACCACGTCGCCATGGACCAGGCGATTGCGGACGCCGGGCTTGGCGAGAGCGACATCACCAACGAACGCACCGGCATCGTCATGGGCTCGGGCGGCCCCTCCACCCGGACCATCGTCGAGGCGGCCGAAACCACGCTCAAGAACGGCAGCCCCAAGCGCATCGGCCCGTTCGCGGTGCCGAAGGCGATGTCGTCGACCGCATCGGCGACGCTTGCCACCTGGTTCAAGATCCACGGCGTCAACTACTCGATCTCGTCGGCCTGCTCGACCTCCGCGCATTGCATCGGCAACGCCTATGAGCTCATCCAGTGGGGCAAGCAGGACGTGATGTTCGCCGGCGGCCACGAGGATCTCGACTGGACGATGTCGGACCTGTTCGACGCCATGGGCGCGATGTCGTCGAAGTACAACGACAAGGCATCCACCGCTTCGCGCGCCTATGACGTCAACCGCGACGGCTTCGTCATCGCCGGCGGCGCCGGCGTGCTCATCCTGGAGGAGTTGGAGCACGCCAAGGCGCGCGGCGCCAAGATCTATGCCGAGATCGTCGGCTACGGCGCGACCTCGGACGGCTACGACATGGTGGCGCCCTCGGGCGAAGGCGCGGTGCGCTGCATGCGGCAGGCGCTCGCCACGGTGTCTACGCCGGTCGACTACATCAACACGCACGGCACCTCGACGCCGGTCGGCGATTCCAAGGAGATGGGCGCCATCCGCGAGGTGTTCGGCGACAAGATGCCGTTCATCACCTCGACCAAGTCGCTGACCGGCCATTCGCTGGGCGCGGCCGGCGTCCAGGAATCGATCTACTCGATCCTGATGATGCAAGGTGGCTTCATCGGCGAGAGCGCGCATATCGAGGAGCTCGACCCGGAATTCGCAGGCATGCCGATCGTGCGCAAGCGCATCGACAACGCCAGGATCGACACCGTTTTGTCGAATTCCTTCGGTTTCGGTGGCACCAACGCAACGCTGATTTTCCAGCGCTATTCCGCATAAGGATCGCCAGTCATGGACGGACTGATGAAGGGCAAGCGCGGGCTTGTCATGGGTGTCGCCAACGATCATTCGATCGCCTGGGGCATCGCCAAGAAATTGTCCGAACACGGCGCCGAACTCGCCTTCACCTATCAGGGCGACGCTTTCGGACGCCGGGTCAAGCCGCTTGCCGACAAGCTCGGCGCATCGCTGGTGGTGCCTTGCGACGTCGAGGACAGCGCCTCGGTCAGCGCCACGTTCGAGACCCTCGGCAAGGCCTGGGGTGGGCTGGATTTCGTCGTCCATGCCATCGGCTTTTCCGACAAGAACGAGCTCAAGGGCCTCTACGCCGACACCAGCCGGGACAATTTCGTCCGCACCATGGTGATCTCCTGCTATTCCTTCACCGAGGTGGCCCGCAACGCCGCGCCGCTGATGACGGATGGCGGCTCGATGATCACGCTGACCTATGCCGGCTCGGTGCGGGTCATGCCGAACTACAACGTCATGGGCGTCGCCAAGGCCGGACTGGAGGCCAGCGTGCGCTATCTCGCCAATGACTACGGCCCGCGCGGCATCCGCGTGAACGGGATTTCGGCAGGCCCGGTGCGCACGCTCGCTGGCGCCGGGATTTCCGACGCCCGCCACATGTTCTCCTACCAGCAGCGCAACTCGCCGCTGCGCCGCACGGTGACCATCGACGAGGTCGGCGGCTCGGCGCTCTATCTGCTGTCCGATCTCTCTTCCGGCGTCACCGGCGAGATCCACTATGTCGATTCCGGCTATCACATCGTTTCCATGCCGACGCTCGACGAATTGAAGCAGACCGACGGCGCCCGGGAATAATCCCGCGGGAAATACTCGGCTTCCGGTAAAATTGGATGCATTGGCGGAAACTCATTTTAAGGAGATTTCCGCTAGAACGTCCCGCAACTTAGGGACTCTGCATGTC
>NZ_RZOS01000233.1:0-8953 GCF_004022605.1 Mesorhizobium sp. M4B.F.Ca.ET.089.01.1.1 | reverse complement strand
GCCGTGCGCATGACGTTCGCGGCCGATGGCCGCAAGCTGCGCCATTCCTTCCATCGCGTCATGATGAAGTCGGCGGCCAAGCTCGCCTACCCGCAGGCGCAGGCGGCGATTGATGGTATGCCCGACGACAAGACCGGGCCGATCCTCGATACGGTGCTGAAGCCGCTCTGGGACGCCTATGCGGTGCTCAAGCGCGGCCGTGACGGCCGCCAGCCGCTGGAACTCGACCTGCCCGAGCGCAAGATCCTGCTCAAGGAGGACGGCACCGTCGACCGCGTCGTCGTGCCGGAACGCCTCGATGCCCACAAGCTGATCGAGGAGTTCATGATCCAGGCCAACGTCGCGGCCGCCGAAACGCTGGAGGCGAAGCGCCAGGCACTGGTCTACCGCATCCATGACGCGCCCTCGCTCGCCAAGCAGGAATCGCTGCGCGAATTCCTGGCAACGCTCAGTCTGTCGCTGGCGCGCGGCGCGCAGATGCGGCCCGCACAGTTCAACGGCATCCTCGAGCGCGTGCGCGGCGCCGACAATGAGGCGCTGGTCAACGAGGTGGTGCTGCGTTCGCAGAGCCAGGCTGAGTACTCGCCGAAGAATATCGGCCATTTCGGCCTCAATTTGAAACGCTACGCGCATTTCACCTCGCCGATCCGCCGCTATGCCGACCTCATCGTGCATCGCGGGCTGATCGCCGCGCTCGGTCTTGGCCCGGGCGGCCTGACGCAGCAGGAAGCCGATCGGCTGGAAGAGGTGTCGGCGCTGATCTCCGCCACCGAGCGCCGCGCCATGGCGGCCGAGCGCGACACGGTCGACCGGCTGGTCGCCGCCCATCTCGCCGAGCATATCGACGACCGTTTCGACGCGCGCATCTCCGGCGTCACCAAGGCGGGACTATTTGTCCAATTGCCGCAGTACGGCGCGGATGGTTTCATCCCGGTGTCAAGCCTTGAAGGCGATTACTATATATACGACGAAACCGCCCGATCGCTTTTCGGAGAACGCACCGGCAAGGGCTACCAACTTGCCGACCGCGTCGAGGTCCGATTGGTCGAGGTCGCGCCCATGGCCGGCGCGATGCGTTTCGAAATGCTGACCGATCCGAAGCCGCTGCCCGGCTCCAAACGGTCGTTTCACAAGGCCAAGGGCCGCGCCCGCGCGTCGCAATCGCGCCCACGCGGCAGGAGACGGTGATGGCAAGGCAATTGCAGATGGAAGACCAGGTTTTCGGCGGCGAGCATCATTCGGGCCGCGTCGCCCGCCCGCTGTGGACGGCGATGAAGCGCGGCCTGCTCGGCCGCTGCCCGCATTGCGGCGAAGGCAAGCTGTTCCGCGCCTATGTCAAGACCGTCGACAAATGCGAGCATTGCGGCGAGGAACTCTACCATCACCGCGCCGACGACCTGCCCGCCTATCTGGTGGTGGTCATCGTCGGCCACATCGTGCTTGGCGCCTTCATGGGGGTCGAGGCGACCTCCACGCTCTCCACCTGGCAGCACATCATCATCTGGGTGCCGCTGACCATCCTTCTGGCGGTGGTGCTGCTGCAGCCGGTCAAGGGCGCCGTCATCGGCCTGCAATGGGCGCTCTATATGCACGGCTTCGGCGGCGAAGAGGACGTCATCGAGCATCACCCCGAGGCCTGACGTCGCGGCTGGCGCAATCGGCGATGTCCGAACGCCACTTTCGCATGCGGCAAGTTTCCGCTAAAGCGCCTCGCAAATGAACGGGTTCACGCGACGCGCTTCAGATCTTTGCTTTCATGCATGTCATCGTCCCCAGACCGCGACGGCGTCTGGGCGACATGCATCAGCTTGGGGACCGAATGACCAAGGCGAACGTCGACAAGCTTGAGCCAAGCGCTGCCGCGCCCGCCGGCAAGCGGTTGCGCCCGCGCGATGCCGCGACGCTGATCCTGCTCGACCGCAAGGGCAGCGAGGTGCTGGTGCTTATGGGTCGGCGCCATGCCGGGCACGCCTTCATGCCCGGCAAATTCGTCTTTCCGGGCGGCCGCACCGATCCGGCCGACAGCCGCATCGCCGTTGCCACGGACCTCCACCCCGAGGAAGAAGCCAACCTGACCGCGGGCCTCGGCCGCACCAGCCAGGCGCGCGCACGCGCCATCGCGCTGTCGGCCATCCGCGAGACCTATGAGGAAGCCGGCCTGCTTATCGGCCGCAAGGGCGCCTTCACCACTGCCAGGCGCGACTGGCAGGGCTTTGCCGAGCATGGCGTCGTGCCCTCGCTGGAAGTGCTGCGCTTCATCGCCCGCGCGATCACGCCGCCGAACCGGGTGCGCCGCTTCGATACCCGTTTCTTCAGCGCCTGGCGCAGCGACGTCGCCATCGAATTGCCGGATGGCGGCCCGACCAACGAGCTGGAGGAACTGGTCTGGCTGCCGCTCGCCAAGGCCCGCGAGGCCGATATCCCGGACATCACCCGGATGATCCTCGACGAGCTGGAAAAGCGGCTCGCCGACGATCCGCTGCTGCGCCCCGGCGGCGCGGTGCCGCTCTACCGGCGTGTCCGCAACCACTTCACCCGCGAAATCCTCTAGGCTATTCAGGCATCCCATGACGGTCGATACCCAAGAACAGGGCGACGAGCGCGTACACTGGCTGCCGATGATCGCTGCGATCTCCTCGATCAGCGTCGTCGGCATCGCCATCGGCCTCGGCATGCCGCTGCTCAGCGTCATCCTGGAGACGCGCGGCCATTCGGCTTCGATGATCGGCCTCAACACCGCCATTGCCGGCCTTGCCTCGATTGCCGGCGCGCCGCTTGCAACGCCGCTCGCCATGCGGTTCGGCGTCGCCTGGACGATGCTGACGATGATCGCGGCTGGCGCGCTTGCCTTCGTCGGCTTCCACTTCGCGCCGGATTTCTGGATGTGGTTTCCGCTCCGCGTCGTGCTGCACATCGCTCTGACGGTGCTGTTCATCCTGTCGGAATTCTGGATAAGCACCTCGGCGCCGCCGCACCGGCGCGGCCTGGTGCTCGGCATCTATGCCACGGTGCTGTCGCTTGGCTTCGCCGCGGGACCATGGCTGTTCGCCCATCTCGGCAGCACCGGCTTCCTGCCCTTCGGCGTCACCATCGCCCTGGTGACGCTGGCCGCCATTCCGGTGCTGGCAGCGCGCAACGAAAGCCCGACGATCGTCGCCGACAGCGAGACCAGCCATTTCCTGCGCTACATCTGGCTGGTCCCGACCGCCACCTTCGCGGTGCTGGTGTTCGGCGCGGTCGAGACCGGCGGCTTTGCGCTGTTCCCGGTCTACGGCAGCCGCATCGGCTATTCCGAGGCGGACGCTGCCCTGCTGCTCACCATGATCGGCCTTGGCAATGTGCTGCTGCAGATTCCGATCGGCATGATCAGCGACCGCGTCTCGGATCGCCGCCATCTGCTCCTGGCCTGCGCCACCGTCGGGCTTGCCGGCACGATCTTCATGCCGCACTTCGCCGGGGACTGGCACCTGATGGCGGCGCTGCTGTTCGTCTGGGGCGGCGTCGTCGCGGCGCTCTACACGATCGGCCTTGCCCACCTCGGCTCGCAATTGTCCGGCCATGAGCTCGCCTCCGCCAACGCCGCCTTCGTGCTCTGCTACGGCGTCGGCATGGTGCTCGGCCCACAGGCGATCGGCATCGGCATGGACGTCTTCGGCCCCTCCGGCTTCGGCTGGTCGCTCGCTCTGTTCTTCGCCGCCTATATAGCGCTGGTCGGCGTCAGGCTGATCCGCAAGGTCCTGTAGGCCGACAGGCTGAACGCTCGTCAGCCCACGCTGCTGACATCACCGTGTCAGGAGCACCCCTGCTATACCCACGCTCCACATGCAGGGAGATATCAGATGATCGACAGTGGCTTCGAAACCAAATCCGTGCGGATGCAGTTGCTGCTGCTTGTCAGCTTCCAGGCGCCGGCAGCCGACGTCGATCGCATCATGGACGCCGTGGTCGCCATCACGCCGCTCGGCATGGGCAATTACGACAGCAACGCCTTCCAGTCGGCCGATGGCGTCGAGCGCTACCGGCCGCTCGAGGGTGCCGCCGCCGGCGCCGAGACGCTGCTGCGGCAGCGGCCGGGTACGGTCGAGGTGTCGTTCGAATTGCCCGACGACCAGGGCCTCGCCGCTCAAGTCGTCGAGGCGATCTACCAGGCGCACAGCTATGAGGAGCCCGTGATCCGCATCCAGCCGCTGCTTGCCAGCCGCACCAAGGGCCTTGACGACCGCGCCAACCCCAACCGCTGGTGGAACACGGCCGGAGACTGGAAGAAGGCCGCCTCACCAGTCAGGGAGGACGCCTGACCGCCTACCTTGCCGCCGCTGGCGGGCTCCACCCTTGCCGGCAGCAGCCACATCGGGCGTCGCCGAAACCTGCTTGGGGTTGACTTTCCGGACGCGTTCTTTATGTGTCGCGCCAAGTTTCCCGCGTCCGGGTGTTTTCCCCGTGCTCCAGCGGCCAAAACTCCACGAACATTAACGGACGAACATCATGGCCAAAGCCGCAAACATCAAGATCAAGCTTCTGTCGACCGCCGACACCGGTTTCTTCTACGTGACCAGCAAGAACAGCCGCACCAAGACGGACAAGCTGTCGTTCCGCAAGTACGATCCGGTCGCCAAGAAGCACGTCGAGTTCAAGGAAACCAAGATCAAGTAATCCGGTTTCCTCCGAGAATGCCGAAACGCCGCCCTTTGGGCGGCGTTTTTGTTTTGGCCGGCGATTCGACCTGACCCGATAGCAGGAGCTTCCGCCGATTGGCGCGAAGTCCTGACGTTCATTTTTTTGGAAAAAGGGGGCCGGTCGGCGTTTGGCAGCGGTACGAGGAGGCCACTATGTGCCAGCGCCGGCCGGCCGACCCCACGGACCCAGGAGATGCGGCGGACCTGAGCATCATGGGGTATTTAACGGAACGATCCGGCGGTCTACCCTCGTGCCGGCCTCGTTTTGTCTATGCTGTACATTTGCGCAAGAGCTTATGAAAATCAACAGTTTCTTAACCAAGCCACCCGAATCGCTTGGATTAAGGTAAATTGCTAACCCTGTCGGATTGACCGGTTAATTGGCGCCCAAGCCTACGCCGCCTTGGCGACCACGCGGTTGCGCCCGCCGCTCTTGGCCTCGTAGAGAGCGAGATCGGCACGCTTCATCAGGGCGGCCACCGTATCGGCCCCCTTGAGCAGCGACGACACGCCGACGCTGACGGTGACCTCGATCGTCTTGCCCTCATGGCCGATCGCAAACGGCAACTGGGCGATTTCGGCGCGGATGCGTTCCGCGACCTTTTCCGCCACCGCGCCCTCTGTGTCGGGCATCACCACCACGAACTCCTCGCCGCCGAAACGGCAGGCGAGATCGATGCCGCGCACGTTCTTGCGCAACCGCCGCGCGAACTCGCGCAGCACGTCGTCGCCGCCGTCATGGCCATGCGCATCGTTGATGGATTTGAAGCGGTCGAGGTCGGTGATCATCACCGACAGCGGACGCCGCCGCGCCACCGCGCGGTCGAACAGCGTCTGCAGATGGCTGTCGAGGTAGCGGCGGTTGTGCAGCCCGGTCAGCCCGTCGGTCACCGCCATCTCGATGGTCTGGGTGACGCTGGCGCGCAGCTGGTCGTTGTAGCGCTTGCGGCGCACCTGGGTGCGCAGCCTCGCGGTCAGTTCCTGCTGGTCGACCGGCCGCGTCAGATAGTCGTTGATGCCGAGTTCGAGGCCGCGGATGATGCGCCCCTCCTCGCCGGCGTCCGCCAAAAGGATGATCGGCAAGAAGCGGGTGCGGTCGAGCGACCGCAGTTGCGAACACAGTCGCAGCGGATCGAAGTCGGCGAAAGCGGTCGAGATCAGCACGCATTCGTAGGCCGTCTCGGCAGCCTGGAAGAAGCCGGCATTGGGATCGGTGGCGACATCGAGCTCGGCGCTGCTTCGCAGCATCTTCTTGATGCGCTCGAAGGACGATTTGCGCTCGTCGATCAACAGCACCTTCGGCTTCGCATCCTCGGCGGCGAAGTTGCGGCTCAACAGTTCCTCGATGCCGATGTTGCGCGTGGTCGAGGCGCGCAGCCGCAATTCGTCGGTCAGCGACTTCAGCCGGACCAGGCTCTTGACGCGCGTCATCAGCTGCAGGTCGTTGACCGGCTTGGTCAGGAAATCGTCGGCGCCGGCCTCCAGGCCGCGCACCCGGTCGGAGACCTGATCGAGCGCGGTGATCATGACGACCGGGATATGCGAGGTCGCCGGGTCGCTCTTCAGCCGCCGGCAGACCTCGAAGCCGTCCATGTCGGGCATCATCACGTCGAGCAGCACGACATCGACCTTGCCGTTTTCGCAGGTCTCGATAGCGTCCGGTCCGTTGGAGGCGGTCAGCACCTCGAAATACTCGGCCAGCAGCCTGACCTCGAGCAACCTGACATTGGCAGGGATGTCGTCGACGACGAGGATCCGCGCGGTCATCTCACAAGGCTCCGGTCTGGCTGGGCATCAGGCATCGCCCAGATAGGATTTGATGGTTTCGATGAAACGCGGCACCGAGATCGGCTTCGAGATATAGGCCTCGCAGCCACCCTGGCGAATGCGCTCCTCGTCGCCCTTCATGGCGAATGCGGTCACCGCGATGACCGGGATCGAATGGAGGTCGTCATCCTCCTTCAGCCACTTGGTCACCTCCAGCCCGGACACTTCGGGCAGTTGGATGTCCATCAGGATCAGGTCCGGCCGGTGCTTGCGCGCCAGGTCCAGCGCCTCGAGGCCGTTGCGCGTGCGAACAGTGTCGTAGCCGCTGGCTTCGATGAGGTCGCGAAAGAGCTTCATGTTGAGCTCGTTGTCCTCGACGATCATGACCTTCTTAGGCATCGATTTCCCGTCCCGACGGTCCTCGACGCCGAAGACCACCGTCATGCGTCCTTGCCGGATCGCACCCAACCCTCATCCACGCTACGCCAATATGATTGACGAAACGCAAACCGGCGGCCCCCAAAAACTGGCCGGATCCCGTCTCGGGGAGGGCAATGGCTTGCCGCAAGTCGCGCTTGCCGTTACTGCGGAGAGACTCAAATTCCACGCACAAAAGGTAGTCATGACAAACGCGGCGTCAATGCGCGAGGAAGCGGAAGCCCTTGCCATCAGGGCTCTCGGCTTCGTCGCCGCCGATCCTGAACTCCTGCCGCGCTTCCTGGCGATCACCGGCATCGAGGCGCAGTCGATCAGGCGGGCGGCGGGCGAGCCAGGCTTTTTGGCCGGCGTGCTGCAGTTCATCCTCGCCCATGAGCCGACGCTGCTGCGCTTCGCCGAGGAGACCGGCACGCCGCCGGCCGCCGTCGGCAAGGCCTTGCGGGCGCTGCCGCTCGGCAACGACGATCACGAGCGCTCGGTATGAGCGACGATCCCGAGACGGCGCGGCAGATCGAAGAGCTTGCCGCGGACGACCGGCCGCTTCTGGTGCTCGACGTCGACGACGTCGTGCTGGAGTTCATCCGGCCGTTCCCGCATTTTCTGCAATCGCGCGGCTTCGCCCTGACGCTCGCCTCCTTCCGCCTCACCGGCAACATCGCCGAGACGGCAAGCGGCCGGCTGATCGAGCAGGCTGAGGTGACGGCGCTTCTCGGCGAATTCTTCGACGCCCAGGCCGAATGGCAAAGCGTCACCGATGGTGCGGCGCAAGCGCTGTCGACATTCGGCGGCCGTGCCGAGATCGTGCTTTTGACGGCCATGCCGCACAGGCACCGCGCGGCGCGCCGCGCCCACCTCGACGCGCTTGGGCTGAACTATCCGCTGCTGACGACGGAGATGGCGAAAGGACCGGCCGTCGCCAAACTGCGCGGCGCCAAGGGTCGGCCGGTCGCCTTCGTCGACGACCAGCCGTACAACCTGCTGTCGGTGCGCAACTCGGTGGCAGACGCGCATCTCTTCCACCTGATGGCCGACAACTCGCTGCGCGCCTTCCTGCCGCCAACGCCCGAAGGCATCGTCTCGGTCGAGGATTGGCACGAGGCGGCGCCGAAGATCGTCAGCGCGCTCGGGCTCTGAAACTCGGGGGCGGAAAACCGCTCCGCCTCCTGGAAATGCCTCAAGGCTGAAGCTTCGCGCCCGACCCGCTGTTGCCCTCGCCGGGAACGACATCCTGATCGGTGCCGTCATCCTGATCGGTGCTATCGTCCTGAACGGCATCCGCCGGCTTCAGCATGGCGCCATTGACCGTCACCGAACCATCGGGCTTGGCCTTGATCGCCCATTCGATGCGACCGTCCGGCAGCGTCTTGCCGAACCCCTTGACCGCAAGCACCATCGGAAAATACTGCGCGGCTTCCGGGTCGGTCTTGGCCGCGGTCTGCAAGGCTTCGACGATCTTGTCGTAGCCGGCGATATCGACCGTCACGCTCGCATCGGGCTTCTCGCCGGGGAAGGTCATCTCGCCTTCCAGCGCGATCTCGATGTCCTTGTTCTTCAGCGTGCTGTGGCCGATGACGGCCTTGGGCGTCTTGGCCAGGAAATCGGCGGAGATCTGGTCGCCAAAATCTTCCGGCAGCGGCGGATTCTTATTGAGATCAAGCGTTTCGATCGCCTTCTTCGCCATGCTGTCGAGATCGATGTTGGCGCCGCCGAAGTTCAGGTCGACGTCGGTGGGCAGCAACGCCACGCTCCAGCCGGGCAGCATCTGCTGCGGAATCTTCAGGCCAGAGGCCTTGATCGCGTAGTTGATCTTGCCGCTCTGGGAGACGCCGTCCATTCCGAAGGCCGTGCTCAATTGCGTCGCCCCGAACGTGCCGATCGGGCTCTCGACCGCGAAATCCTTGAACCCATAGGTTCCATCGAGCCTTTCCCATACCGGCAGCGCGGCAAGCAGCAGCGACTTGAGCTGCGCCTGGTTCGCCTTCAGCGCCGCTTCGTCCTCATTGGCCACGGCAAAGGCCAGCAGGTCGAGCAGCGGCTTGCTTCGCACGCCCTTGCCGTTCGCGGTCATCGAC
>NZ_RZOS01000232.1:0-9024 GCF_004022605.1 Mesorhizobium sp. M4B.F.Ca.ET.089.01.1.1 | reverse complement strand
GTCGTTTTGCGCATGGATTTTCCTTCCATCGATTTGGCAAACGGTCATTTCGGGGTGACTCGCCCACCTCAACCGCCAAATGGGAACACAAGGTGTCGCCCAGCGGGTCATTGCGTGACCATAGGGTGGCGCCAATGTGGAGCCCGGCTTCGATCGGGCCGCTTTTCGGGAGCAAGTGCTGATGGCTAGAATTACCCGCGCCGCCTATGCGCAGATGTACGGCCCGACGGTCGGCGACAAGGTGCGGCTTGCCGACACCGAGCTCATCATCGAGGTCGAGAAGGATCTAACGCTCCACGGCGAGGAGGTGAAATTCGGCGGCGGCAAGGTGATCCGCGACGGCATGGGCCAGAGCCAGGTGTCGCGCGCGCAGGGCGCCGTCGACACCGTTATCACCAACGCCCTGGTGATCGATGCCAGCGCCGGCATCTTCAAGGCCGATATCGGCCTCAAAGACGGCCGCATCGCCGCCATCGGCAAGGCCGGCAATCCGGACATGCAGGACGGCGTGACCATCATCATCGGACCCGGCACCGAGATCATCGCCGGCGAGGGCAAGATCCTCACCGCCGGCGGCTTCGACGCGCATATCCACTTCATCTGCCCGCAGCAGATCGAGGAAGCGCTGATGAGCGGCGTCACCACCATGCTCGGCGGCGGCACCGGTCCGGCGCACGGCACCTTGGCCACCACCTGCACGCCGGGCCCTTGGCATATGGCGCGCATGATCCAGTCCTTCGACGCTTTTCCAATGAACATCGGCCTCTCCGGCAAGGGCAATGCCTCGCTGCCGGCGGGGCTGGAAGAAATGGTGCTGGCCGGCGCCTGCTCGCTGAAGCTGCACGAGGACTGGGGCACGACGCCGGCGGCGATCGACTGCTGCCTGTCGGTCGCCGACGCCTATGACGTGCAGGTGATGATCCACACCGACACGCTGAACGAGTCCGGCTTCGTCGAGAACACGGTGGCGGCGATCAAGGGCCGCACCATCCATGCCTTCCACACCGAGGGCGCCGGCGGCGGCCATGCGCCCGACATCATCAAGGTCTGCGGCCTGCCCAACGTCATCCCGTCCTCGACCAATCCGACAAGGCCCTACACGGTCAACACGCTGGCCGAGCATCTCGACATGCTGATGGTCTGCCACCATCTGTCGCCGTCGATCCCCGAGGACATCGCCTTCGCCGAAAGCCGCATCCGCAAGGAAACGATCGCCGCCGAAGATATCTTGCACGACATCGGCGCCTTCTCGATCATCTCGTCGGACAGCCAGGCCATGGGCCGCGTCGGCGAGGTGGCGATCCGCTGCTGGCAGACCGCCGACAAGATGAAGCGCCAGCGCGGTTCGCTGCCTGAGGAGACCGGCGACAACGACAATTTCCGCGTCCGCCGCTACATCGCCAAATACACCATCAACCCGGCCATCGCGCACGGCCTGTCGAGGGAGATCGGCTCGGTGGCGGTCGGAAAACGCGCCGATCTGGTGCTGTGGAACCCGGCCTTCTTCGGCGTCAAGCCGGAGATGGTGCTGGTCGGCGGCTCGATCGCCGCCGCCCCGATGGGCGATCCCAACGCCTCGATCCCGACGCCGCAGCCGATGCACTACCGGCCGATGTTCGGCGCCTATGGCAAGGCGCTGACCAACTCCTCGGTGACGTTCGTGTCGAAGGCGGCGCTCGACGCCGGCCTGCAAGAGAAGCTCGGCGTCGACAAGGCGATGGTCGCCGTCGAGAACACGCGCGGCGGCATCGGCAAGCATTCGATGGTGCTCAACGACGCCACGCCACACGTCGAGGTCGATCCGGAAACCTACGAAGTGCGCGCCGACGGCGAGTTGCTGACCTGCGAGCCGGCCACCGTGCTGCCGATGGCGCAGCGGTATTTCCTGTTCTAGGCGGCCGTTGAGCCGCGCTCGTTGAGCCCATTGGGTTAGGGGCTGCGATGGTTTAGGGTCCGGGAAAAAGCAGGGTTCAACTATATGTACAAGGCCGTCGGATCGCGCGGGTCCCGGGTCAGCCGCGTCCTGTGGATGCTCGAGGAGCTCGGGCAGCCCTATGAATTCGTCGAGGTCAAGCTGCGCTCGCCCGAAGCTTACGCGCTCAACCCCTCCGGCAAGGTGCCGATCCTGATCGACGGCGATCTGAAGGTCACCGATTCCGCGGCGATCTGCGTCTATCTTGCCGAAAAGCATGCCGACAAAGGCATGGGCGCCAATCCGGGTCTCGCCGGCCGCGCCGAGATGGACTCCTGGATGCATTTCGCCCAGTCGGAATTCGAGGCGCCGCTGTGGAACAAGCTGCGCCACCGCTTCATTCTGCCGAAGGAAGTCCGCGTCGATGTCGGCCCCGCCGCCGCCCACGATTTCGCCGCGGAGGTCAAGGCGCTCGATCGTCGGCTCGGCGACAAGCCTTTCGCGCTCGGCGACCGATTTTCCGCGGTCGATGTGCTGCTTGGCGACATGGGTGGCTGGGCTCGCGCCGGCCGGTTTCCGATCGAGTCCGAACGCGTCAATGCCTATTTCGAGCGCGTGCTGTCGCGTCCCGCCCGCGCGCGGGCGCAAGCTAATGGCGGAGCCATGAGATGAAACTGAACATCAACACCGATTTCACCAAATTCCCGCGCGCGATCTCCGTTCTCGCCGCGGACAAGGCCGGAGCGACCGTCCCTTACGCCAGGGCAGTGCTTGCCCATGACGAGCGGCATCTGCGCCGCCGCGCCATCGAGACCGAGACCGGCGACAAGGTGCTGGTCGACCTGCCCGAGCCGGTGGCGCTCGACAATGGCGACCGGCTGGTGCTGGAGGACGGCCGCCAGCTCGAGATCGTCGCCGCACCCGAGGACGTCTACGACATCCGAGCCCGCGATGCGGTGCACCTCACTGCGCTCGCCTGGCATATCGGCAACCGCCATCTCGCGGCGGCGATCGAAGCGGGGCGCATCCTCATCCTGCGTGATCATGTCATCAAGGCGATGCTGGAGGGATTGGGCGCCACGGTCAGCGAGGTCCGCGAACCGTTCAGGCCGGTGCGCGGCGCCTATTCCGGCCATGGCGGCCACGATCACGGCCATGCGCACAGCCATGCCGAGGCGCATGCCGACGCGCATGGCGAATCGCATTCCCACTCGCACAGCCATTCCCATTCGCATGATGACCACCATCACCATGACTGAGCAGCCATCCGGCATCGCCCTGCTGCGGCTGATGGCGTGGCTGTCGCCGGCCTTTCCGGTCGGCGGCTTCTCCTACAGCCACGGCCTCGAACGCGCCGTGCAGGACGGGTTGGTGGGCGACAGGCAAAGCCTTGCCGCCTGGCTGGAGGCACTGGTCGAGATGGGCTCGGGCTGGAACGACGCCGTGCTGTTTGCCGAAAGCTGGCGCCGCGCCCGCGACGGTGGCGATCTCGGCGAGATCACGGCCCTCGCCGAAGCATTGGCCGGCTCTCGCGAGCGCCATGCCGAGACCATGCTGCAGGGCACGGCCTTCCTCAAGGCAGCCTCGGCCTGGCCAAGCCCGGTGCTGGCGCGCCTGCCGGCCGATTGCCCTTACTGCGTCGCTGTCGGCGCCGTTGCCGGCGGCAACGGCATTGGCCTGACGGACGCGCTCTCCGCCTTCCTGCAGGCCTTCTTCTCCAACCTCGTCCAGGTGGCGATCCGGCTCGGCGTCGTCGGCCAGGTCGACGCCACCGCATCGTTAGCCGGCTTCGAACCGCTGGCGCTGGCGACGGCCGCCCGCGCCGCCGCCTCCACGCTCGACGATCTAGGCGGCTGCGCCTTCGTCTCCGACGTCATGGCGATGAGGCACGAAACCCAGTACTCCCGGTTGTTCCGCTCATGATCGTTCTCGCCTTCGCGCTCTCGCTCGTCCTGCTCCTCATCACCGCGCTGCATGTCTATTGGGGCATCGGCGGCATCTGGCCGGGCACCGATACCCAGTCATGCGCCCGAGCCGTCGTCGGCTTCCGCGGCGTCGACGAGATGCCGTCGCCTGGCGCCAGCTTTGCCGTCGCTGCCTGCCTTGGCCTGGCGACGCTATGGCCACTGGCGCTCGAGGGCGTCTTTGCCTCGCCCTTTCCCAAGCCTGGCCTCGCCGCCACTTCGCTGCTCATCGCGCTGGTCTTCCTCGGGCGCGGCATCGCCGGCTTCACGCCCTGGTGGCGCCGGCTGGCCCCCGAGCAGCCTTTCGCGCGGCTCGACCAGCGCCTCTATTCGCCACTCTGCCTGCTGATCGGAGCAGGCTTCGCAATCCTCGCCATCACGGAGTTTTCCGCATGACCCAGGCCAATGGCCCCCTTCGCATCGGCATCGGCGGTCCCGTCGGCTCCGGCAAGACGACGCTCACCGAAAAGCTTTGCAAGGCGCTGCGCGACGACTTCTCCATCGCCGTCGTCACCAACGACATCTACACCAGGGAAGACGCCATGATGCTGGCCCGCCTGCAGGCGCTGCCGGAGGAGCGCATCGTCGGCGTCGAGACGGGGGGGTGCCCACACACCGCCATTCGCGAGGACGCCTCGATCAATCTGCAGGCGATCGCCGAACTGAACCGCAAATTTCCGGACCTCGACGTCATCTTCATCGAATCCGGCGGCGACAATCTTGCCGCCACCTTCTCGCCCGACCTCGCCGACCTCACGCTCTATGTCATCTCGGTCTGCCAGGGCGAGGAGATCCCGAGGAAGGGCGGGCCGGCCATCACCCGCTCCGATTTCCTCATCATCAATAAGAGCGATCTGGCGCCCTATGTGAACGTCAACCTCGAAATCATGGAGGGCGACGCCGCCCGCATGCGCGGCAAGCGGCCGTTCGGCTTCACCGACCTGTCGCGCGGCAAGGGCCTCAAGGAGGTGATCGAGTTCATCGTCGAGCATGGCGGGTTGCAGTCGGCGCGCCCGGCCGCCTGACCCACGAGTTTGCCGTTGCTGGCTGGCCTTCAGCGCGGCATTGTCGCCAAAACCGGAGGATTTTCGATGAGCATCGCCCGCCTGCAGAAGGAACCGCTGAGCAACCTGCCCTTCTACGCGGAGCGCGTCGACCTCGCCTGCGCCTTCCGCTGGACGGCGCGGCTCAACATGCATGAGGCGGTGGCCAACCATTTCTCGCTGGCCGTCAACGACGACGGCACCAGGTTCCTGATGAACCCCAACCAGGTGCATTTCTCGCGCATCAAGGCCAGCGACCTGCTGCTGATCGACGCCAACGATCCCGCTACGCTTTCCGGACCCAATGCGCCGGATCCGACGGCCTGGGGCCTGCATGGCGCCATCCATCGCAACGTGCCGCATGCGCGCTGCGTCATGCATGTGCACTCGATCCACGCCACCGTGCTCGCCTCGCTTGCCGACTCTCGCCTGCCGCCGATCGACCAGAACTCGGCCACCTTCTTCAACCGCCATGTCGTCGACGCCCATTATGGCGGGCTGGCCTTCGAGGAGGAGGGCGAGCGCTGCTCGCAGCTTCTGACCGATCCCAAGGTGAAGGTCATGGTCATGGGCAATCATGGCGTGCTGGTCATCGGCGACACTGTCGCCGACACCTTCAACCGCATGTTCTATTTCGAGCGCGCCGCCGAGACCTACATCAAGGCGCTATGGACCGGCCGTCCGCTGCGCACCCTGTCCGACGCCATCGCCGAAAAGACCGCGGCGGAAGCCAGCGATTATCCCGGCCAGGCCGAACGCCATCTCGCCGAGCTGAAGGCGATCCTCGACGAGCAGGAACCGGTCTACCGGAACTGAGGCCTCTTCCTTCTCCCCGTCACGCATACGCCATGCACACCTCTTCTGTGACTGGCGTGACTGATCGGCCGAAGGTTTGATTGCCACGTGGTTCCCCCAATCCGTCGCTGCTTTGCAGCGCCATCCTTTCCCCCCTCCGGAGGGAAAGGAAGGGAGCGTTGACGGCAAAAAGCTTGGCGTTCCTCTACCCCGTCGATCGGGGGAGAGGTGGCTCGGCGAAGCCGAGACGGAGTGGGGGGTCGACCAGCGCTACATTAGACAATGCATGCGCCAAGCTACACGGTATCGCCAATGACCAGCCGCTTAGGATGAGGGGCGGCGCCGACGCCCGGGCTCACAGCCCCAACTCAGCCCGCAACTGTTCAGCACTGTTAATCACAACAGCCCCCGGCGGCCCAGCCATCGGCGCTTCCGGCCAGAACATCGTGCGCATGCCCGCCGCAAGGCCGGCCATGGCGCCGGTCAGGCTGTCGTCGACCGCGACGGATTGCGCCGGATCGACCTCCGCCAGATGAGCGGCGCGCAGGAACGGCTCGGGATAGGGCTTGCCTTCGCGCACGTCGTTGCGGCTGATCGTCTTCATGCCGGGGTAGATCAGGCCGACGGCGCGCAGATTGGCGTCGACGATCAGCCGGTCGGAATTGGAGACAACCGCTTGCTCGACACCGCGATCGCGCAATTCGTTGAAGATCTCGATCGCGCCTGGGCGCGGCTTCAGCGTCTCGGCCAGCGGCAGGTAGTGATCGTATTTGCGCACGATCCAGTCGTCGAACGGCAGGTCGAGCCCGAATTCGTTGCGCAGCATTTCGTAGACCGGCCATGCGGCGACGCCCAGCACCCGCTCATGCAGATTGGTCGGCGGCGCGATGCCGACGCTGCGCAGCGCCGCCACCAGGGCCGCCTCGTGCAACGGCTCGCTGTCGACCAGCGTCCCGTCCATATCCCAGAAAACCGCTTTCGGCGTCATGCAAGGCTCCTTTGCCGATCCCCTTAATCGGTTTGCTTGCCGAGATAAACCGTCAAGCAGGCCTTCCTTTGCCGCCGTCCCCACTCCAGGTCGCATCGCTAGTGCAGGCAATTGCCCTGTCGATAGACAATTGCGCGTTGGCACATTCCCTGTAAGCTAGTGGTACCCGCGCCCTGTTGGGCGGGTTTGGGAGGCAGAAGTGAATTCGCGGCAGGACAGCGGCAGCAACCGGTTGGACGACGCGGCGCGCGCCGGCTGGCTGTATTATGTTGCCGGCAACACGCAGGACCAGATCGCCTTGACGCTTGGCATTTCCCGGCAGACGGCGCAGCGGCTGGTGTCGCTGGCGGTCTCGGAAGGGCTGATCAAGGTGCGTGTCGACCATCCGATCGCCAATTGCCTCGACCTGGCAGCGCGGCTCAAATCGCGCTTCGCGCTCGATCTGGTCGAAGTGGTGCCGAGCGATCCCACCTCGTCCTCGACGACGATCGGCGTCGCCGAGGCGGCGGCGGCGGAAATCGAGCGGCGGCTGCGTTCCCCGGAACCCCTGGTCATGGCGATCGGCACCGGGCGCACGCTGAAGGCGGCGATCGAGCAACTGCCGCCGATGGAATGCCCGCAGCACAAGGTGGTGTCGTTGACCGGCAACATCTCGCCGGACGGCTCCGCCGCCTTCTACAACGTCATCTTCACCATGGCCGACAGGGTCAAGGCGCGCTCCTTCCCGATGCCGCTGCCGGTCATCGCCTCCTCGCCGGAAGAGCGCGACATGCTGCTCAGCCAGCCGATGATCCAGCCGACGCTGGCACTGGCGGCGGAAGCCGACGTCACCTTCGTCGGCATCGGCGATCTCGGCCCCAAGGCCCCGCTCTATGAGGACGGCTTCATTTCCGAAGGCGAGTTGAAGTCGCTGCAGAAGGCCGGCGGCATCGCCGAGATCGTCGGCTGGGTGTTCGACCGCGAGGGCCGCATGATCGACGGAATCACCAATGACCGCGTCTCTTCGGCGGCGTTGCCGTCGCGCGAAAGATCGCTGGTCATTGCGCTCGCCATGGGCGAGCGCAAATTGCCCGGCATCCTCGCCGCCGTGAACCGGCGTCTGGTCAACGGCCTCATCACCGACGAGCGAACCGCGACAGCCTTGCTTGGCGCATGATCTGCGCCTCGGGTTCGGCGCCGTTCATGCGCCAAGCCAGCAGGCGCCCCGATCTCCGATAAAATCAGCAGGGCCTAATTGTAGGGATCGAAATTGCCGTTGCCGTCCAGCAAGCCCATGTCGCGCTGCAGGTGCGGCGACAGCTCCCTGATGTCGAGATAAGCCCGCCGCTTCGCCTGATGGTGCGCAAATCCACGCACAAGCCATGAAAACCAAGCCTGGCCTGGAACGAGAAGCAGTTTTTCCTGTACCGTGGTCATGATCGTCAGCCTTCGCTATGTCTGGACGAGAGGTGTCGTCGACCCCAGATATCGGTCCGATCGGCCGCTGCGACCAATCAAACGTCGATCACGGCCCATAAGGAGGCCTTATGCCCGAACTCAGCTCACGGCAGCTCGCCCAGCTCCCGCCGCTCGCCGCGATCCGGGTCTTCGAGGCGGTGGCGCGGCATCTCTCCTTCACCAAGGCGGCCGCCGAGCTCGGCATGACGCAAGCCGCGGCGAGCTACCAGATCAAGCTGCTCGAGGAGCGCGTCGGCTCGCCTCTGTTCCTGCGCAAGCCCAAGCAGATCGTGCTGACCGAAGCCGGGCAGCGCCTGGCGCCGGCGGTCAGCGAGGCCTTCGCCCTGTTGAGCGGCGCCTATGCCGCGGCCCGTGGCGGCGCCGACGGCGTGCTCTGCGTCTCGACGCTGCTCACCTTTGCTTCCAACTGGCTTGCCCGGCATCTCGGCTCCTTCCAGGTCGCGCATCCCTCGCTCGCCGTCCGCCTCGACACCTCGAACCGCCTGGTCGACTTCGCCCGCGAGGACATCGACATCGCCATCCGCTCGGGCGGCGGCACCTGGCCGGGCGTCGATGTGCACAGGCTCTTCAATGCCGATTTCACCCCTGTGCTCAGCCCGGAGCTTGCCGCCAGCATCGGCGGCGTCAGGGAGCCGGCCGATCTCCTGCGCCTGCCGATCCTCGATCCCGGCGACATCTGGTGGCGGGACTGGTTCACCGCCGCCGGCCTGCCAGTCGAGGAGCTGGCCAGGCGCCCCAACACCAGCATGGGCGCCCAGGCCTATGAGGCCAATGCCGCGATCGCCGGCCAGGGCGTGGCGATCGTGACCAGGGCGCTGTTCAAGGCGGAGCTCGCCGACGGCCGCCTGATCCAGCCTTTCGATC
>NZ_RZOS01000231.1:0-9066 GCF_004022605.1 Mesorhizobium sp. M4B.F.Ca.ET.089.01.1.1 | reverse complement strand
GCGGTGACGATCAGATCGTGTTCCTGCCAGGATTTGGCCAACCGGCCGGGCAGCATGAACTGCGCGCGGCGGAACGGCGCCAGCCGGCTGCGGGTCGTCACCGTCAGATCCTGGATATGCGCGTTGTGGGCGCCGCGATAAAGCCGGCTGTGGAACTCGGTGTTGAAGTATTCGTAATCCTCTTCCGCGCCGAGCTGCACCAGGCGCGCCGACGCCTGGTGCTCCATCTCGAGCGCCCGGCGCTCGCCCCCCGTCATGCGCTCGGCCGAAAAGCGCGCGCAGATCGCCTCCAGTTCGGCCATGCTCTCGAACATCGAGGCGAGATGTTCCTGCGTCACCACGGCGACGATGGCGCCGCGGTTGGGCCGCCTCTCGACAAGCCCCATGGCGCTCAGATGGCCGAGCGCCTCGCGGACGGGCGTGCGGGAGACCTCGAAACGGGCCGCGAGCGAGACCTCGTCGAGCCTTTCGCCGGGGCGCAGATAGCCGGTGACAATGCGGTCCGCGATCGCCCTCACCATCTGATCCACGGTCGTGCCCGACCTGACCAAGCTGCGCTTTCCCGGCACGTCTCCTCCGTCCAGTCTATGCAGGCAACCCGCAGGTTGGACGGCCGGCGGGTGAATTTCGACTCAAGGCTTCACCTTGTATGCCTAGATTTTGAACTTGATGTCAAACTGATCATTTATCGGGCAAAAAGTGCATGCACTTGCCGCGCCTTTATGCAGTGCGTCTAAAGCCGTGCATTGATTTTATTGCAAAAAACCAAGCTTTGAAACTGGCACGGTGATTGCATGCACTTTTCCAGAAGACATCAACCGACCCGGAGATGGGGTCCAAAAAGGGGAGCATTCGATATGACCGAGAGATTCATGCTTAGCCGCCGCGATCTGCTCAGGACCTCTGCCGCCGGAGCGGCGCTCGGTCTGGCCTCGGCGGCCTTTCCAATCCGCAGGGCGTTCGCCGCCTCGGCGACTGTCGGTTTCATCTATGTCGGCCCCAAGGACGACTACGGCTACAACCAGGCGCATGCCGAAGGCGCCGCCACGCTGAAGAGCATCGAGGGCATTTCCGTTGTCGAGGAGGAGAACGTTCCCGAGACGGTCGACGTCCAGAAGACCATGGAATCGATGATCAACCTCGACGGCGCCTCGCTGATCTTCCCGACCTCCTTCGGCTATTTCGATCCGCATATGCTCGCCATGTGCGCGAAGTTCCCCGACGTGCAGTTCCGCCATTGCGGCGGAATGTGGAACAAGGACAAGCACCCGATGAACGCCGGTTCCTATTTCGGCTATATCGGCATGGGCCAGTACCTCAACGGCGTCGTCGCCGGTCACACCTCCAAGTCGAAGAAGCTCGGCTTCGTCGCCGCCAAGCCGATCCCGCAGGTCCTCCTCAACATCAATTCCTTCCTGCTCGGCGCCCGCTCGGTCGATCCGACGATCACCTGCCAGGTGATCTTCACCGGCGAATGGTCGCTGGCGGTCAAGGAGGCCGAGGCCACCAACGCGCTGGTCGACCAGGGCGCCGACGTCATCACCTGCCATGTCGACAGTCCCAAGGTGGTGGTCGAGACGGCCGCCGGCCGCGGCGCCTTCGTCTGCGGCTATCACGCCAACCAGAGCCCGCTTGCGCCGGAGAAATACCTGACCGGAGTGGAGTGGAACTGGGCCAAGGTCTACAAGATGTTCGTCGACGACCTCATCGCCGGCACCCCGCTGCCCAATTTCACCCGCGGCGGCCTGGCCGACGGCTTCGTCAAGATGAGCCCGCTCGGCCCAGCCGTCAGCGAAGCGGCCCGCAAGCAGTTCGACGGCACGCTGGCCGAAATGATGAAGGGCGGCTTCTCCGTCATCAAGGGTCCGCTGAAGAGCAACAAGGGCGTCGTCGTCGCCACCGAAGGCCAGGCTTTCGTCGAGACCGCCATCGAGCTCGAAAGCATAAACTATCTCGTCGAGGGCGTCGTCGGCTCGACCGCCTGAGCCGGCGGCGTGTCGCCCAAAAGTGCGCAGCGGTTTTGGGCGACACGCATGGAACAACGACGAGTGGAGACGGGACGATGACGGACACCGTGAGCAGCGCCGGCGTGCCGGCCCTTCTCGGCGCCAGGGGATATCGGGCGGCGCTCGAATGGATTGCCAGGCGGGCGGAGGCCTTCGTCATCCCGCTGGCGGCGCTGGTCGTCGGCATGGTGCTGTTCAGCGTGTTCGTCGCGCTGGTCGGCAAGTCGCCGCTCCAGCTCTACGAGACGATGTGGCGAGGCGGCTTCGGCTCCTGGTTCTCGATCCAGAACTCGCTGTCGCGCGGCGCGCCGCTCTTGCTCGCGGCGCTCTGCGTGGCGCTGCCGGCGCGCCTCGGGCTGGTCGTCATCGGCGGCGAGGGCGCGATCGTGCTCGGCGGCGTCGCGGCCGCCGCCATCGGCGTGGCGCTGAACGGCGCGCCGTCTTTTCTCGTCATCCTCCTCATGGGCGTGGGGGGTGTGGTCGCCGGCGGCATCTGGATTGGTGCCGTCGGTGCGCTTCGCCATTACCGCGCCGTCAACGAGACCATCTCCAGCCTGCTGATGGCCTATATTGCCATCGCCCTGATGAACCACCTGGTGGAAGGACCGCTGCGCGATCCGGCCTCGCTCAACAAGCCGTCGACCCAGCCGCTCGCCGACATCTACCGCATCGGCAACATTCCGGGCATGGAGGTGCATTGGGGGCTCGGCGTCGGCATCCTCGCCTGCGTGCTATCCTGGCTGCTGATCGAGAAGACCCGCTGGGGCTTTGCCGCCCGCATCGCCGGCGGCAATGTCAGGGCAGCGCAGGTGCAGGGGCTTGCGGTCGGGCCGCTGATCGTCGGCTTCACCGCGCTTGCCGGCGGCTTCGCCGGCCTTGCCGGCATGCTGGAGGTCGCAGCCGTGCAAGGCAGCGCGAATGGCTCGCTTGCCGCCGGCTACGGCTACACCGGCATCCTCGTCGCCTTCCTTGCCCGCCACAATCCGCTCGCCATCATCCCGGTCGCCATCCTGCTTGGCGGCATCGACGCCTCCGGCGGCCTGATCCAGCGCCGCATGGACCTGCCCGACGCGACCGTGCTGGTGCTGCAGGGCATGCTCTTCATCGTCATCCTGTTCAGCGAGACCTTCTACGGCCGCTTCAAGCTCTTCAACCCCGACCTGTGGCAGAGGAGCACCTGATGGAGACGACCGACATCGGGCTGTGGGGCGTGCCGCTCGCCATGCTGGGCGGCGCCATCCGCGTGTCCACGCCCTTCATCTTCGTCTCACTGGGCGAAGCCATCACCGAGCGTTCCGGCCGCATCAATCTCGGCCTCGAAGGCACGCTGGTGTTCGGCGCCATGAGCGCCTACGCAGTGGCGGTAGTGACCGGTTCGCCCTGGCTCGGCCTTTTGGCCGCTGCCTTCGCCGGCCTCTGCTTCGGCCTCTTCCACGGCTGGATCTGCAAGTTCCCGAAGGTCAACGACATCGCCATCGGCATCGCCCTGATGCTGTTCGGCTCCGGGCTAGCCTTCTTCTTCGGCAAGCCTTTCATCCAGCCCTCGGCGCCCGACCTGCCGGCGATCCCGTTCGGCGCCTGGTCGAGCATTCCGCAGGTGCAGGCGGCGCTCAACGTCAACGTGCTGTTCCTGATCGGCGCGGCGCTTGCCGTCTTCCTCTGGTGGGCCTTCCGCAACACCCGTGTCGGCCTGATCGTGCGTGTCGTCGGCGACAGCGCCGATGCCGCGCGCGCCATGGGCCTCAACCCGAACACGGTGCGCCTGCTGGCCACCGGCGCCGGCGGCGCGCTGGCCGGCATCGGCGGCGCCTATCTGTCGCTCTACTATCCCGGCAGCTGGACCGAGCGCATCTCGTCGGGCCAGGGGCTGATGGCGGTGGCGCTGGTCATCTTCGCGCGCTGGAACCCGCTCGGCTGCTTTGCCGCCGCGCTGCTGTTCGGCGGCGCCGGCGCCCTCGGGCCGGCGCTGCAGTCGGTGGGCGTCACGCAAGGCTACTACCTGTTCTACGCCGCGCCCTACATCCTCACCCTTGTCATCATGATCGCCACCTCGTCACCGAGCCGCACACTCGCCGGCGCGCCCGGCGAACTGTCGATCACCAAGTGACCGCATCCCAGGAACCGCTCGCGAGACCGGAGTTTTTGCCATGAACGCCAGAGCCGAGATCACCCAGCGCTACATCGACGCCGATCCCTATCCCTGGCCCTACAATGGCGACCTGAGGCCGGACAACACGGCGTTGATCATCATCGACATGCAGACCGATTTCTGCGGGCCGGGCGGCTATGTCGACCACATGGGCTATGACCTGTCGCTGGTCAGGGCGCCGATCGAGCCGATCAAGGCGGTGCTCTCGGCGATGCGGGCCAAGGGCTACACCATCATCCACACGCGCGAGGGCCATCGTCCCGACCTCGCCGACCTGCCCGCCAACAAGCGCTGGCGCTCGCGCCGCATCAATGCCGGCATCGGCGACCCCGGTCCTTGCGGACGCATCCTGGTGCGCGGCGAGCCGGGCTGGGACATCATCCCCGACCTCTATCCGGCCGAGGGCGAGCCGATCATCGACAAGCCGGGCAAGGGCTCGTTCTGCGCAACCGATCTCGAGCTGATCCTCAACCAGCGCGGCATCGCCAACATCGTGCTTACCGGCATCACCACCGACGTCTGCGTTCACACCACCATGCGCGAGGCCAACGATCGCGGCTTCGAATGCGTGATGCTGGAGGATTGCTGCGGAGCCACCGACCACGGCAACCATCTGGCGGCGATCAAGATGATCAAGATGCAGGGCGGTGTGTTCGGCGCGGTGTCGAATTCCGCCGCGCTCGTCGCCCAGCTGCCGTGAGGAACCGGCGATGAGCGGAACTCACAGAAAGGCGATCGGCGTCGAGACCATCGGCATGACCATGCGTTTCGGCGCCTTCACTGCACTCGACGACGTCTCGATCAAGGTGCCGGCAGGTTCCTTCCATGCTCTGCTCGGCGAGAACGGCGCCGGCAAGTCGACGCTGGTCAAATGCATGATGGGTTTCTACCGCCCGACGTCGGGCGACATGCTGGTCGACGGCCGGGAGGTCGCGATCGCCAGCCCCAGGGATGCTTCGGCGCTGGGCCTCGGCATGGTCTACCAGCATTTCACGCTGGTGCCTTCGCTGACCGGCGCCGAGAACCTGGTCATCTCGCGAGAAAAGGTGCCCGGCGTCATTGACTGGCGCAAGGAGCGCGGCGCGCTCGCCGCCTTCATGGAGCGCATGCCGTTCAAACTGCCGCTCGACGTCAAGGTGGCCGAGCTTGCCGCCGGCGAGAAACAGAAGCTGGAGATCATCAAGCAGCTTTACCTCGGCCGCAATTTCCTGGTGCTGGACGAGCCGACATCCGTGCTCACCCCGGGCGAGGCGCAGGAAGTGCTTGGCCTGGTGCGCGGCATGACGAAGGCCGGCGATCTCACCGTGCTGATGATCTCCCACAAATTCCACGAGGTCACTGCATTCGCCGACGACATCACAGTGCTGCGCAAGGGCAGGCTCACCGGGACCGGCAAAGTGTCAGACCTTTCCCACAGGGAGATGGCGGCGATGATGATCGGCGACCAGCCGATCGCTGCACTCGACAGCCGTCTCGAGCCCAGGGCGGACGCCGAGATTGTGCTCAAGGTGAAAGCGCTGAAAGCACCGGACCGCACCGGTCTCAAATCGATCGACATCGCCGACCTCGGCGTGCGCTCCGGCGAGATCGTCGGCATCGCCGGCATCTCCGGCAACGGCCAGAAGGAGTTCCTGGAGGTGCTGGCGGGCCAGCGTGCCCGCGACCAGGGCGAAGTCATGGTTCGAGGAACGGCCTATGCGGCGACGCGCGCCGAGGCGCGCGCGCTCAATGTGCGCCTGATCCCGGAGGAACCGCTGAAGAATGCCTGCGCGCCAAGGATGACGGTCGCCGAGAACATCGCCTTCCGCACCTTCGACGTCGACGGCAGCGGCAGGCCGGTGAGCTGGATCAGCGCTGGCGCCATCAAATCCTTCAGCGCCCGCCTGGTCGAGCAGTTCAAGGTCAAGACCGCATCGCTCTCCTCGCCGATCGCCTCGCTGTCGGGCGGCAACGTGCAGCGCGCGGTGCTCGCCCGCGAACTGACGGGCGAGGTCGATCTGCTGATCGTCTCCAACCCCTGCTTCGGGCTCGACTTCTCCGCCGTCGCCGAGATCCGCGCCCGCATCATGAAGGCACGCAACGCGGGCGCCGCGGTGCTGCTGATGTCGGAGGACCTCGACGAGTTGCTGGAGCTTTCCGACCGCATCCTCGTCATGTCCGACGGCGCGCTCGTCTACGAGACGCCGATCGCGCAGGCGAGCGTGCAGACGATCGGCGAGCACATGGCGGGGCATCACTGATGGCGGAAATCGCGGCGCAGCCTTTCGCCTTTGCCTTCAGGCCCGAGACGACGGCGCTCATCGTCATCGACATGCAGCGGGACTTCGCCGAGCCGGGCGGCTTCGGCGCCAGTCTCGGCAATGACGTCAGCCGGGTGGTGGCGATCGTGCCGACCGTGAAGAAGCTGATCGAGGGCTTTCGCGCCGCCGGCCTGCCGGTGATTCACACCATGGAGTGCCACAGGCCCGACTTGTCGGACCTGCCGCCCGCCAAGCGCGACCGCGGCAAGCCGACGATCCGCATCGGCGATGTCGGACCGATGGGACGCGTGCTGATCGCCGGCGAGCCCGGCACGGCGATCCTCGACGAACTCGCGCCATTGCCCGGCGAGATCGTCATCGAGAAGCCCGGCAAGGGCGCCTTCTACGCGACCGCCCTCGGCGACGACCTGAAGCGGCTAGGCGCCCGCCAACTGGTCTTTGCCGGCGTCACCACCGAGGTTTGCGTGCAGACGACGATGCGCGAGGCCAACGACCGCGGCTATGAATGCCTGGTCGCGGAGGATGCGACGGAAAGCTATTTTCCCGAGTTCAAGGCGGCCGCGCTCGCCATGATCAGGGCGCAAGGCGCGATCATCGGCTGGACGGCGACGACCGATCAGGTGCTCGAGGGGATTGCGAATGCCTAATCTCAGTTTTGCCGGCCTGCTTGACGGCGGCTGGCGCGATCTGGCGTTCGAGCCTTTCCGCGACGGCATCGGCGTGCACTGGCTGCTCAAGGGCGGGCCGGTCGAGCCGTCGGTGGCGGTCCTCAAATACCAGCCGGGCGCCGACGTGCCACGCCACCGTCATGTCGGGCTGGAAACCATCGTCGTGCTGGAAGGCACCCAGAGCGACGAGAACGGCGACTATCCGGCGGGCAGCGTGATCCTCAATCCGGTCGGCACCGAGCATTCGGTGTGGACGAAGGACGGTTGCGTCGTCCTGATCCAGTGGGACCTGCCGGTGATCATTCTGGGGGAGACGAGATGAGCGACATCCATTTCGATATCGGCAGCCTGCACGCGGCCTACCAAGCCGGCATCGGCATCGCCGAGGTGATCGATACGGTGCTGGCCCGCATCGCGGCGGCCGCCGACCCCGGCATCTTCATCCACCTTGCGACGAGAGCCGAGATGCTGGCTGAGGCCGAAGCGCTCTGCCCGTTCGACCCCGTGGCCATGCCGCTCTGGGGCATCCCCTTCGCCGTCAAGGACAATATCGATGTCGCCGGCATGCCGACCACGGCCGCCTGCGCCGAATTTGCCTACACGCCCGCAAGCGACGCAACCGTGGTGGCGAGGCTCAAGGCTGCGGGCGCCCTGGTCGTGGGCAAGACCAATCTCGACCAGTTCGCCACCGGCCTCGTCGGCGTGCGCACGCCATGGCCGATCCCGAGGAATGCGATCGATCTGAAGCTGGTGCCGGGCGGCTCCTCCTCCGGCTCGGCGGTGGCGACGGCGCGCGGCATCGTCTCCTTCGCACTCGGCACCGATACCGCCGGCTCGGGCCGCATTCCGGCCGGCCTCAACAGCATCGTCGGACTGAAGCCGACCGTCGGCGCACTGTCGACGGCCGGCGTCGTGCCGGCCTGCCGGACGCTCGACTGCGTGTCGGTCTTCGCGCTGACCGTCGACGACGCCTACGCGGTATTCTCCATCGCCGCCGCGCGCGACGCAACCGATCCGTATTCGCGTGACGTCGCCGTCCACCCGCTCGTGGCGCACGCCCCGGTGCTGAACGTCGGCATCCCGGTAAAAGCCGACCTGAAATTCTTCGGCGATACGGCGATGCAGGCCGGCTTCGAGGCCTCGCTTGCCATGCTGTCGCGGCTCGGTTGCCGGCTTGTCGAGATCCCGTTCGGCGACTTCTACGCCACCGCTGATCTGCTCTACGAAGGCGCCTGGGTGGCGGAGCGCTATGCAGCGATCCGCGATTTCTTCGAGGTGAATGAAGCAGCGCTCCATCCGGTGACGCGCAAGATCATCGGCGGCGCCCGAAACCTGTCGGCGGCCGACGCCTTCCGCGGCTTCTATGCCTTGCAGGCCTACAAGGCCCGGCTCGCCCCGGTGATCGCCTCCGTAGACCTGTTCTGCGTGCCGACCGCGCCGACCCACTACACCGTCGATGCCGTGCTTGCCGATCCGATCGCCACCAACAGCCGGCTCGGCACCTACACCAATTTCGTCAATCTGCTCGACATGTGCGGCATCGCCGTGCCCACCGGCACGCGCGACGACGGTCTGCCGATGAGCGTGACCCTGCTGGCGACTGCCGGACGAGACGGCCTTGCGGCATCCGTCGCGCGCGACCTCCACTCGGCGAGCGGCCTCGCCCTCGGCGCGACCGGTTGGCGGCAGTCGAGCGCACAGCCTGTCGGCGCATCGGCCGAGGACGGCACGATCGAGTTGGTGGTGGTTGGCGCGCATCTTTCGGGAATGCCGCTCAACGGCCAGCTGAAGGAGGCCGGCGCGCGCTTCTGCAGGGCGGCGCGGACCAGCTCTTCTTACAAGCTCTATGAGCTTGCCGGCCAGACCACACCCAAACCGGGGCTCATCCGGGTCGGCAGCGGCGGCGCCGCGATCGAGGTCGAGGTCTGGCGGCTTTGCGCCGATGCCTTCGGCCGTTTCGTCGCCGCCATTCCGCCGCCGCT
>NZ_RZOS01000230.1:0-9069 GCF_004022605.1 Mesorhizobium sp. M4B.F.Ca.ET.089.01.1.1 | reverse complement strand
CGAGGCGCTGGCGCCGGCGCGCGGCTGGCTGGAGACGGCCTACACATCCGAGACGATCCGTGCGCTCTGGGCGCCCTGGGTGCTGCATGCCGGCCTCGGGCCGGAAGACGCCTTTTCCGGGCAGATCGCCAAGGTCATTGCGTTTGCGCTGGAGGCTGCCGGCGCGCCGATCGTCAAGGGCGGGGCGAAAAACCTGCTTGCCGCCTTCGAGGCGCTGATCAAGGAGCGCGGCGGCGTGATCTCCACCGACGCGGACGTCGCCTCCATCATCCTCGAAGGCGGCCGCGCCGCCGGTGTGCGGCTGGCGTCGGGCGAAACGGTGCACGCGAAAAAGAGCGTCATCTGCTCGGTCACGCCGACCCAGCTTTATGGCCGCCTGCTCGGCGACGCCGCCCCAAAGCGCGATGTCGATGCGACGCGCGAATATCGCTATGGCAAGGGCAACTTCCAGATCCACTATGCCTTGAGCAAGCCGCCGGCCTGGCGCGGCGAGGGGCTGGACAAGGTGGCGCTGCTGCATCTGACGCCCGGCCTCGACGGCGTCTCCAAAGCCTGCAACGAAGCGCTGCGCGGCCTGCTGCCGGAAGTGCCGACCATCTGCGTCGGCCAGCCGCACGCGCTCGACCCGTCGCGCTGCCCGCAGGGCAAGGCGATCCTCTGGCTGCAGCTTCCCGAGGCGCCGCGCCACATCAAGGGCGATGCCGCCGGCAAGTTCGCGGCTCCGGCGGACGGGCAATGGACCGCCAAGCTGCGCGAGGCGTATGCCGACCGCGTCGAGGCGATCCTCGCCAGCCACATCGACGGCTTCAGCGGCAGCGTGATCGCGCGCCGTGCCTATTCGCCGGCCGATCTCGAAGCGATGAACATCAACCTGGTCGGCGGCGATCCCTATGGCGGCTCGTCGACCATCGACCAGGCCTTCCTGTGGCGGCCGTTCAAGGCAAGCCGCAACCATGAGACCGGCATCAAGAACCTCTACCACATCGGCGCCTCCACCCATCCCGGCGCCGGGCTTGGCGGCGGCTCCGGCTTCCTGCTGGCGGGGAGGCTGTGATGGAGGAGAAGGTCCAGCAGAAGCGCCAGCGCATCTCGACCCTGGGCGAGATCGGCCTGCAGCAGTTCGCGCCCTATCTGATGAACCGCATCATGGGCCGCTACAACGCCACGCTGCGCGAGGATTTCCGCAAGCAGGGCCTGACCATTCCGCAGGTCCGCACGCTGGCCGTGCTGTCGGTGACCGACGGCGTCACCGTCAATGACCTCTCGGTTTATACGGTGATCGAGCAGTCCACCTTGAGCCGGACGCTCGACACGCTTGAGGGGCAGGGCCTGGTGCGCCGTGAACAGGGTGTCTCCGACAGCCGCTTCCGCCATGTGTTCCTAACCGATGACGGACGGGCTCTGTTCACGCGCGCCTGGCCGGCCATGCACGATGCCTTCGAGGCCATGTTCGACGGCGTCGACGACGCCGAATACGCGGCCCTGATCGCCATATTGCAGAAGATGCTCAAGAACATCCGCAAGCACGACATCTAGACGTACGCGCCGCCGGATGCCGGCGGCAACGGAAGGAGGCCACCATGGCCGAACGGTCTTTTGCCAAGGAAGTCGAGAAGCTCCGCCTCGGCGCCGGCCAGGAGTTCGCCGGCGAAGGCATTCTCGCCATCACCAAGGCGCTGCTGCAATGCGGCGTCGGCTATGTCGGCGGCTATCAGGGCGCGCCGATCAGCCATTTGATGGACGTGCTCGCCGACGCGCAGGACATTCTCGGAGAACTCGGCGTGCATTTCGAGGCGAGCGCCTCGGAAGCCACCGCCACCGCGATGCTTGCGGCCTCGGTGCATTACCCGATCCGTGGGGCCGCCACCTTCAAGTCGACGGTCGGCACCAATGTCGCTTCCGATGCGCTGGCCAATCTGGCGTCCGGCGGCGTCACCGGCGGCGCGCTGATCATCGTCGGCGAGGACTATGGCGAGGGCTCCTCGATCATGCAGGAGCGCAGCCACGCCTTCGCCATGAAGAGCCAGGTCTGGCTGCTCGATCCGCGCCCGAACCTGCCCTCGATCGTCAAGGCGGTCGAGGACGGCTTCGAGCTGTCGGAAGCCTCCAACACGCCTGTCATGCTGCAGGTGCGCATCCGCTGCTGCCACGTCCACGGCCATTTCATCGCCAAGGACAACAAGCGGCCGCCAATGTCGGTGGCCGACGCGCTGGAAGCGCCGCGCCGCGACACCGGCCGCATCGTGCTGCCGCCCGCCTCTTTCCTGCACGAGAAGGAGAAGGTGGCGAAGCGCTGGCCGGCGGCGGTCGATTTCATCAGGAGCCGCAAGATCAACGAGATCTTCGGCTCCGATCATGGCTCCGTCGGCATCGTCATGCAGGGCGGCATGTACAATTCGGTCATCCGCGCGCTGCAGCGGCTCGGCCTCGCCGACACCTATGGTGACACCGACGTGTCGCTCTATGTGCTGAACGCCGTCTATCCGCTTGTCGACGACGAGTTCCTCGCTTTCTGCGAGGGCAAGCAAGCGGTGCTGGTCGTCGAGGAAGGCCAGCCCAACTACATCGAACAGGCTTTTGCCGCCATGCTGCACAAGGCCGGCCGCGGCACCAGGCTGGTCGGCAAGGAGCATTTGCCGATGGCCGGCGAATATACCGGCCAGGTCATGCTCGACGGCATCGGCTCCTTCCTGCGCGCGAACGCTCCGCATCTGTTGCCGGGCGAGGTGAGGGCGCCGAACAAATCGGGCGAAGGCGTCGATACGACCGACCTGATTAATGTCGTTCCCGGTCGCCCGCCTGGCTTCTGCATCGGCTGCCCGGAACGGCCGATCTTCGCCGCGACCAGGCTGGTCGAGCAGGAACTCGGCAAGCACCACATCGCCTCCGACATCGGCTGCCATCTGTTCTCGATCATGCCGCCCTTCGAGCTTGGCGCCACCACCATGGGTTACGGGCTGGGGCCGGCCTCGGCGTCAGCGTTCAATTCGCCTGATGCAAAACGCCGCTCGATCTCCTTCGTCGGCGACGGCGGCTTCTGGCACAACGGCCTGACCTCCTCGATCGGCAATGCGGTGTTCAACAAGAACGACGGCGTCATCGTCATCGTCGACAATTTCTACTCGGCCGCCACCGGCGGACAGGACATCCTGTCCTCGCGCGCCTCGAACCGCACCAAATCCACAAAACATCCGATCACCGAGGCGGTGAAGGGCATGGGCGTGAAATGGCTGCGCCACATCGATCGCACCTATGACGTCGGCAAGATGCAGGCGACGCTGCGCGAGGCGCTGACGACCGAGGAGAAGGGCCCCAAGGTCATCGTCGCGTCGTCCGAATGCATGCTGAACCGCCAGCGCCGCGAGAAGCCGCTGGTCGACAAGGCGATCAAGGGCGGCGAGCGCATCGTCAAGCCGAAGTTCGGCGTCGACGAGGACATCTGCACCGGCGACCACGCTTGCATGCGGCTCTCGGGCTGCCCCTCGCTGTCAGTCAAGTCGCTCGACGATCCGCTGCGCGACGATCCGGTGGCATCGATCGACCAGAATTGCGTCGGCTGCGGCAATTGCGGCGAAGTGGCGGACGCCGCCGTGCTCTGCCCGTCCTTCTACCGCGCCGATGTCGTCCACAATCCCGGCCGCTGGGACCGTTTCCTCGAAAGCGCGCGGCGTGCGGTGATCGGGCGTCTGCAGCGCCGCCGAGAAAGCCGCCGGCTGGTGTTTGCCGATGCTTGATCACAACGCAGCGCTGCACCCGAGGACGGGCGCCCATGACGAAGAGCGCGTGATAAAGCTCGCCGTGCTTGCCGTCGGCGGCCAGGGCGGCGGCGTGCTCGCTGACTGGATCACCGATGTCGCCGAGCGCAGTGGCTACATCGCCCAGTCGACCTCGGTGGCAGGCGTCGCCCAGCGCACGGGTGCTACGATCTATTACATCGAGATGGCCCGCGACACCGGCCGGCTGCCGGTCTTCGCGCTGTCGCCCTCGCAGGGCGACGTCGACATATTGATCGCCGCCGAGCTGATGGAAGCCGGCCGCGCCATCATCCGCGGCTTCGTGACGCCCGAGCGCACAACGCTGATCGCCTCCTCGCACCGCATCGCAGCGGTGTCGGAAAAGATCGAGCCGGGCGACGGCCGCGCCTCGTCGGAGAAGGTGCACGCGACGGCGCAAGCCGCGGCCAGGCGATTCATCGCCTTCGACATGGAAAAGATCGCCGCCGAGAATGGCACCATGATCTCGGCCGGCTTGCTCGGCGCGCTGGCCGGTTCCGATGCGCTGCCATTTGCGCGCGAAAGCTATGAGCAGGCGATCGGCGCCGGCGGCCGCGGCGTCAAGGCCAGCCTCGCCGCCTTCGCCGCCGCTTACGATCGCGCGCGCGGCATTGGGGCTGCACCGGCAGGCGAGCAGGCGGCGAACCATGCCGTCACCGAAGCCAAGTCAACGGCGAAGGTCCGTGGACCGGAAATCTTGCTGAAAGGCTGGCAGGAGCTGGCCGCCCGCGTGGGTGCCTTGCCAGAGCCGGTGCGCGACATGGCCGAACGCGGCCTGAAAAAAGTCGTCGACTACCAGGACATCGCCTATGGCGGCGAGTATCTCGACCGGCTGGACAAGGCCGTCGCGCTAGATGGCCCGGAGCACGCCTATGCGCTGTCGATCGCCGCGGCGAAACATCTGTCCAACGCCATGTGCTACGACGACATGATCCGCGTCGCCGACCTCAAGACTCGCTCGACCCGCGACAGGCGCGTGCGCAAGGAGGTCGGCGTCAAGGACGGAACGGTCTTGCAGGTGACCGAGTACTTCCATCCGCGCATCGAGGAATTCTGCGGTACGCTGCCAGCCGGGCTGGGCAGCTATATCGAGGACAGGCCGAAGTTTGCCGCTTTCCTCGACCGCCGCATCAATCGCGGCCGCCACATCCGCACCGACAGTTTCACCGGCTTCGCCATGCTGTGGGTCATTGGCGGCCTGCGCCGCTGGCGCCGCAGCCTGCTGCGCCACAAAGTCGAGGTCGAGCATCTGGAACGCTGGTACGAACTGGCGCTCGCCCACGCCCGCGAAGATTACGCGCTTGGCACGGAAATCCTGAACTGCCGCCGGCTGATCAAGGGCTACAGCGACACCCACGCCCGCGCGCAGTCGAAATTCGACCGCGTGCTCTCAGCGCTCGATATGCTGAAGGGCCGCGACGATGCCGCCGACTGGATCCGCCGCCTGCGCGAAGCCGCGCTGAAGGACGAGAAGGGCGACATGCTGGATGGCGCGCTGAAGACGGTGGCGACGCTGGGCGGATAGGCTCCGGAGACGCTCCGGTTGCTGCCGTGGACGCTGGCTATTCAGTTGCTTCCCGTCCCGAGACCTGCTCGACGAGGATCCGGAAAAAGACATGCGGCAGGCTCTCTGAAAGAGGAGGCGTGACAGGCTTGAGCGCGCCGGGCTCCCACCAGTCGGCGTGCTTGCTCAGCACTGCCCAGGCATGGTCGCGTTGAACCTTGTGGCCGATCCGGTCCGGCAGTTCCTCATAGCGGCCCTCGAGGATCACGCTTTTCCAGCCGCGCCCCTGCGTGTGTTCCTGCACCTGCGCGCACAACAGGGGATTCTCCCGCATCCAGTCGACCTTCTTGCCCAGCAAGGAGAAGGCATAGAGGTGGTTGTCGGCATAGGCGTAGTTGAAGGGCACGACATAGGGTTGTCCGTCCTTCGCGCAGGCCAAATGTCCGGTGCGGTTGGCCGCCAGCATTTTCGTGCATTCCAGGGTGGAGAGCGTGCGGATCATCATCTGTGTGACCTCCCTTTTCCAGCCGGCTTCGGCCTCGCGAATTTCTGCCGATCGGTTCTTGCCGATATTAGCGCAGGATACGTCCTCGCTCACTGCTATGGATCAAATTCGTTATGGGGCGAATGCCGTGCCAAACCGCACCGATCGGCAGCGCCCGCGTTGGAAACGGCGCGGGCGTTTCGACTGCCGCTTTGGTGATGATCGCAGGGTCAGGCGCGAAAAACCGGATCGCTCGGGCCGGCGATCCACACAGCCTATGCGTTTGCCTCGCGTCCCGAGACCTTTTCGACAAGGACCCGGACCTGCGGCACGCTGTCCGACTTCGGGGCGTAACGCGCGGGAGAGCGCATCCTTGCAGCCGCGACGATCACTCCGGCACGCCGGCGATGCTCAGCGCCTCGACGTAACGCTCGGCGAACACCTTGTCCAGCCACGGGTTGATCTGTCTCTGCAGGGTGAGTGTGTATGTCGGGAAAGCCTCCATCAGCCGACGCGCCGCCGCCTGCGCCTCGTGAAGCCGGTTGAGTTTGACCAGCGCCATGATAACCACCCGGTGCGACGAGCCGTAGTTCGGCATCTCGTGCAGCGCGCGTTCTCCCCATGCCAGCGCTTCCTCGTAGCGCTCGAGCATCAGGTAGCTCATGCCGATGCCGGAGAGCGCAATGCCCTTCTCGGGATCGACCGGGCTCAGCCGCATGGCCCTGTGAAAGTGCTCGATCGCGACGAGCGGGCGGCTGGAATGCGCGTTCACCCAGCCGCAGCCCGTATGGCCCTGCGCCGAATTGGGGTTGAGCAGCAGGGATCGTTCGATCGTGCGCAGCGCCATCTCGTATTCTTTCGCGCTGTAGGCGATCACCTGCGCGGCGAAGCGCAGGCTCGTGGGGTCGTCGCGCGCTTCCGCCAGCACCTCGCGCGCCATGCGCGCGGCGACGCGGGTATCGTCCGGCTCATGCCAGCACTGGCTCACGGACAGGCTGCGGATATAGGCGCCGAGTCCCTTCGCCAGGTTGAAGCCAGGGTCGATGCTGAGCGCCTCGTTGGTGAGCCGGCGCACGTCGGCAAAGCCTTCGCGCGTCATGCTGTAGAAGCGCGGCAGCGCGCGAAGGTAGAGGTCGTAGGCGCTTATGTAGTCGGTCGGCTTCATGCGCGCCTGCTTGATCTCTTCCAGCCGGATGCTCGGCTCGACAGCGCCGACGACGCTCTCGGTCACCTTGTCCTGCAGGTCGAAGATGTCGCTCAGGTCGCCCTCGAAACGGTCGGTCCAGATATGGTGTCCGCTGATCGCGTCCACCAACTGCCCACTGATGCGCACCCGCGATCCTGCTCTGCGGATGCTGCCCTCGAGCACGTAGCGGACGCCCAGCTCGCGCCCGACCTGGCGCAGGTCCACCGCCCGGCCCTTGTAGGTGAAGGACGAGTTGCGGGCGATCACGAAGAAGGAGTTCACCCGGCTCAATCCGGTGATGATGTCCTCAACCAGCCCGTCGGCGAAGTATTCCTGGTCGGGGTCGCCGCTCATGTTGGTGAAAGGCAGGACCGCGATCGAGGGTCTCTCGGGCAAGGGAGGCGGTGCAGCCACCGCGGCGCTGGCGTCAGTCTCGACGCGGTAGGCGCGCACGGGCCGCTCGATGTTCTTCAGACGCAGCTCGCCGAGCGGCGTGAAGCCGCAGTCGAGCTTGCCCTGAAGGTGGTCGTAGGCGGTGCCCGAGACGACCACGGTGCCGGGATCGGCGATGCCTTCGAGGCGGGCGGCGATGTTGACCCCGTCGCCGTAGAGGTCGCCGTCCTCCTCGCAGACCACGTCGCCGAGATTGACACCGATGCGCAAATGAATCCGCTCGTCCTCGGCCGTCTCCGCCTCGCGGTCCGCCACGGCCTGCTGGATCGCGATCGCCGCGTTCACCGCATTGACGACGCTGGCGAACTCGCACAGCATGCCGTCGCCGGTGCGCTTGACGATCCGACCCCGGTGCTCGGAGACCAGTGGTTCGAGGAGGTCCTTGCGGTAGATCTTCAGCCGTTCGAGCGTGCCTCGCTCGTCGCGTTCCGTCAGGCGCGAATAGCCGACCACGTCGCAAGCCAGGATCGCCGCGAGGTGACGCTGCGTGGTCGTTGCACCCGTCGGCCAGGCGTCCGCACGCGGACCGCCTCCCGTCCATGTCCTGCCGACTTCCAGACGCGCCGCGCGCATGGTGCTCATCTCTCCCAGTCCTCCGCCCTTCGCCGATGCGGAACGCAGCTTGACCTTGCCTATTCCTGGGACGCTGACGCACCACGCCCAGAAGGCCGGAGATATTTCCCGCTCTGTGTAACCGGCTGACGCCACCGTGGCGGTGCTATTGTATCGGCCATCGTCGCCAGAGATCGCTCAAACCCTCAGCAGCGCCTGCACGGGAGGGCTGGGAAAGCTGGCGACGACAGCGGCCAGATATCAAAATGGAGACACGACCCGACCTGCCAACGAAGTCATCCGAGGTGGATTTTCGGGTGGTTGGAATGCCACCACGCTCCAGTGTATCCTCTTGGAAATAAAGCATTTCGAGCAGAGGAACTGGTGCCGCTTGCGTGACTCGAACACGCGACCCCATCATTACGAATGATGTGCTCTACCAACTGAGCTAAAGCGGCCCGGAAAGCGCTAGGCCTCCAAGATGGGCTGCGTGATAGACTCAACCCGCCGCGAATTCAAGATGGCTTGCGGCGAATTCAAATAAGCAACCGCGAATTCGGGCCGGAACTGGCAATTCGCGCCGGCTCCGGGCCTGCCTCAAAGCAGCCGCAGGAGCAATGCGACGCCGGTCCGAAGCACGGCGCCTGGCGGCTGGTGCGGGACAGTCTCGGCGAAATAGGTTGATTTCCTTGAAAAAAACCGCCGAAATCCGGTTTGTCGGTTGCGCCGCGCAGAATGCGGCCGCCGGCCCGTTGATTGATTGGCCGCCTGCCGCTAACGATCATGGCAGGAATGTGCAGAGGGATTTGGCTTGGACGCGATCGAAAAAGCGATCCGCAACGCCTTCGAGAAGGGCAATGCCGAGGACCGCCTCTTTCGCGAGCGGGTCTATCGCTCGGCCTTTGCCGCGCTCGACCGCGTGCTGCAGGCCAATCCGAACGTGACCGTGGAAATGGCCATCAAGCGCCGCAAGGCGGTGCAGGCCAAGATCGCCGAGATCGAATCGGAGTTCCTGCCGGCGGTCCCCGATGTCGCCGCGCTGGACGAGAGTGACACGGCGGCGGCGGTTGCCCCTGAAATCGCCGTGTCGGCCGAGACCGCCGCCGCCGTGTCACTC